>JBDRFC010000001.1:0-50259 GCA_043819155.1 Chloroflexota bacterium
AGGGGTGGGCTGGTAAGGGTACGTGAGTTCACCATGAAAGACCTGTATAGCTTCGATACCGACGAAGAAGGATTAAGCAAGAGCTATCAGAATATGTTAGCCGCTTACAGCAATATCTATAAACGCTGCCAACTGCCGGCAATGCTTGTCGAAGCCGATAGCGGAGCCATCGGCGGTAAGGACTCCCACGAGTTTATGGTTATCTCAGATATGGGCGAAGACGAAATTATATACTGCGAAAACTGCAACTGCGCCGCCAACGCCGAAAAGGCAAAGAGTATAAAGAGTAAAGCTGAAAACGGTATTCCCCTACCTATAGAAGAAGTGGCTACGCCCGGTTGTTATACCATTGAAGAGGTATCGGATTTCCTGAATATACCCCGAAGCTGCACCCTGAAAGCAGTCTTCTATGTTGCCGATGACGAACTGACCTTTGTCGTCATCAGGGGAGATATTGAGGTAAATGAGGTCAAGCTGAAGAACGTTCTGAACTGTACCGAGCTGCGTCTGGCGACAGAGGGCGAAGCTATAAAAGCCGGGATAGTCGCCGGCTCAGCTTCACCGATAGGCTTAAAAAATATTAAAATTGTCGCCGATGAATCGGTAGCCTCGGTCACCAACTTCGTCGCCGGCGCCAATAAAGCTGATACCCATATCAGAAACGTCAACTACCCCAGAGATTTCAAGGCGGATATAGTAACCGATATATCCCTGGCCCGTGCCGGTGAAGGCTGCTCCGGCTGTGGCGGCAAGCTGCTTTCCGAACAGGGTATTGAAATAGGCCATATCTTTAAACTTGGCACCTTCCTCAGCGAAAAACTGGATGCCTTCTTTATAGACACCGAGGGCAATTCCCGCCCCATCGTTATGGGCTGCTATGGCATCGGCATCGGCCGCCTTATGGCGGCTATAATTGAACTGAACCATGACGATAAGGGAATCATCTGGCCGCTATCCGTTGCCCCATATACAACCTATCTCTGCCCCCTGTTTATGGAAAACGATGAAGTGAAAGATAAAGCCGAAAGCCTTTATGCTGAACTTGAAGCACAGGGATTTGAGGTTCTCTATGACGACCGCGACGAGTCCACCGGAGTCAAGTTCAACGACGCCGACCTGTTGGGTATCCCGCTACGGGTAACAATAAGCCCACGCTCGTTGGAGAAAAAGAGCATTGAACTGAAGTGGCGCTCGGAGAAAAAGGCAGAGCTAGTGTCTGTAGAGGAAGCGGTTGAAAAGATTAAAAAGCTGGTATCAACTGCGCAAACTGGCACCGAGTTTACCAGCTAGCTTGTTCAATATCTTCTGCTGGACTTTATCAACCTCTTTATCCGTCAGGGTGTGTTCCTTCGACTGGAAGCTAATGCGGTATGCCAGCGATTTTTTACCCACCGGCACCTGCTTGCCGGCATAGACATCAAACAGGGTCACTTTTTCAACAAGCGGAAAGTCCGTTATAATATCCAGCACCTGCCGGTGTTTAACATTTTTATCAACCACCAGGGCAATATCCCGCACCACTGCCGGGAAGCGTGCTATCGGCTGGTAAAGATTATGACCAATGGTATGCGGTAAAAGTTTTGAGAGGTCTATCTCAAAGAGATAGACCTGCTGATTAATATCAAACGCTTCAGCTACTTTCGGATTTAATTCACCGACAACGCCAAGTTCATCTTCATTGACAGTAACAGCCGCCCGCTTACCTAAATGCAAGCCGCTGTCATCAGATTCCTTAAAACTTACACTTACACCCAGCTTATCCAGCAGGCTCTCCACCACCCCTTTAACGGTAAAGAAATCGAAGTGCTGAGCCCGGTTGGGCCAGGCTTTTTCAATCTCGGCAGACATAATCCCGCATAAGTACTCCGGTTCTTTTGGCAAATCATTATTACGGGGAATATATACCCTGCCCTGTTCAAACAGCCTGATAGCCCCCTCTTCATGCCGCAGATTGGTTGCCAGGGCGGTTAAAAGGTTGCCTCTCAGGCTGGTGCGCAGATACTCCTGGTCGACCGTCATAGCATTCGCCATTCGTACCGGTGGTACCTCAAGGGGCGTACAATCTAATGCTTTTTCCAGCATTTCCAGGCTGGTAAGCGAATAGCCAATAATCTCCTGAAAACCATGACCGGCAAGAATTTGTTTCACCCTGCTCTTAAAGCCCAGCACAGGCTCCGCATCTTGCTGCGGTAATGAACTACTGAGCATGGTCGTTGGAATGGCATCATAGCCGATGACTCGGGCAATCTCCTCCGCCAGATCAGCCTCAATGTTTATATCGCTGCGCCAGTAAGGTGAAATAACTAGAAATTCTGCCTCTCCTTTTGTTTTTTCTATTCCAAAGCCCAGAGATGTCAGTGTATCTGTTATCTGCTCGGTACTAAATTTGACCCCCAGCAGGCGCTCTACTTTCCCGGCACGCAACCTGATCTTTTTTTGTTCTTGCTTACCCGGATATACATCAATGATACCTTTAGCCGCCTTACCTCCGGCCAGTTCTGCTATAAGTTGAGTTGCCCGTTTCAATGCCGGTTCGGCCAGTTCGGGACGGATAGACCTCTCAAAGCGCATACTGGCTTCGCTTATCAGGCGTAAACCATGGCTGGTATAGTGAATACTTGCCGGATTGAAATTGGCTGATTCCAGCAGGATAGATGTAGTCCTCTCGCTCACCTCGCTGTTGGCGCCACCCATAATACCGGCGATAGCCACCGCCCGTTCGCCATCGGTGATAACCAATGTATCGCTATCAAGTTTTCTTTCCGCATCGTCCAGCGTTATAATCGCTTCACCTTTGATAGCCCGCCGAACGTTTATCTTTCCATCCCTTATCTTTCTAAAATCAAAACCATGCAGTGGTTGCCCGTATTCCAGCATAACGTAGTTGGTAACATCAACGATATTATTAATCGGGCGCATACCGCAGGCTAAAAGCCTTTGCTTTAGCCATTCGGGTGAATCACCTATCTCTATACCGCTAATCAGGCTGGCGCAGTAGCGTGGACATAAATCAGGGTCGGAAATCGTAACTGAAACCTGTTCTTCTATCGGTGAGCCTGGTTCTGCATATTCAACTTCAGGCAAAGTTACCGGCTGGTTTGTAAGCGCCGCAACTTCCCGTGCGACACCGATAATAGACAGTAAATCGGGGCGGTTGGGGGTTACCTCCAGGTTAAGGACGATATCAGCCAGAAAGTCCGCCAGGGGCCTGCCCTGCGGCGCTTCAGGAGGCAGTACCATAATGCCTTCGTGGCTATCGGATATGCCCAGCTCCTTTTCCGAGCATACCATACCGCAGGAGGTAACGCCGCGAATCTTTGCCGGCTTAAGAACAGCCTTCTTCCCGCTATAACCATCTATAAGCTCGGTGCCAACACTGGCAAAAGCAATCTTATCACCAACAGTAAGGTTGGGAGCACCGCAGACCACCGTCTGCTCTTCTACATCTAGATTAACGGTAACCAGCCTCAGGCGGTCGGCGTCGGGATGGGCTTCTACGGCCACTATTTCGCCGATAACGACCCCCTGCCAGCTTTCACCACCACCCAGTGATTGCAAACTGGTTTCAGTGCCAGCCATCGTTAACTGCCGGGCAATCTCTGCCGATGGCAGGTTTATATAAACGTATTCCTTTAGCCACTTTAACGGGACTTTCATTTTTCTAAAACTGCCTTAAAAATCTGAGGTCGCTGCCATAAAACAGGCGTATATCGTCAATACCATAGCGCAGCATCGGGATACGCTCTATACCCATACCGAAGGCAAAACCGGAATAGACCTCGGGGTCGATGTTTACCCTTTCCAATACCTTCGGGTGTACCATACCGGCACCCAGTATTTCAATCCAGCCGCTATTACTGCATAAGCGGCAGCCACCACCTTTGCAGACAGCGCACTCAATAGCCATCTCAACACCGGGCTCGACGAATGGGAAATAGTCACAACGGAAGCGCACTTTTCTATCCCGGCCGAAGAAACGACGGGAGAACTCGTACAATGTACCTTTGAGGTCAGCCATTGTAATATCTTTATCAATGGCAAAGCCTTCAATCTGGAAAAACATGGGTATATGGGTGGCATCGATAGCCTCATAACGGTATACCTTACCCGGCACCACCACCCTCAGCGGTGGTTTTGCCTTTTCCATAACCCTGATTTGCATCGGCGAAGTATGTGTCCGCAGCAGCATCGGCCTATCTCCGCTATCCGCTTCATAATCCGCCCACAATGTCGCCATGGTATCCCGCGCCGGGTGCTCTTTGGGAATATTAAGCGCCTCGAAGTTGTAATAGTCCCACTCCACCTCCGGGCCTTCTAGAACCTGAAAACCCATTGAGATGAATATCTGGCTCATTTCATCTATAACCTGAGTTACCGGATGCAAACGGCCGACAGGCAACGAATGACCAGGCAAAGAAACATCCAGCTGCTCTTCCCCGGCCGATTCAATCTGCTTTTGACCAAGAACCTGTTCCTTCTGGCTCAGGCTCTTTTCAAGCTCGGCTTTTAACCTGTTGGCGGCGGCGCCAACTTCTTTTCTCTCATCAATAAGCAGGCTGGATAAGCCGCGCAAAACATCGTTAAGCCTGCTTTTCTTCCCCAGATAACGAACACGCCAGGCTTCTATTTCTTTAGCATCGCTGGCGTCTGCCAGCTCACGCAGCGCTTTTTCTTTCAGCTCCCCTATCTGTTTTAATAAATTCATTTTACGAAATACTACTTCAGTTTTGTTTAAGGATTATAGGCTATCACAGCTAAAGCGGTCAAATAGCTTTTATAGTTTTAAATAAGGAGCAGGGCTACTTAGCCCTGCTCCTTACTATGCTTCTACCAACAGATTATTGCTTATATCTCTTTATCTAGAATCTTCTTCTTCAGTGTCTCCCACTCGCTCTGTTTTAGAACACAGATATTGTCTTTCTCCCCGATTTCAACACGGTCGTCGTCAATTTTAACTACCGGGCAACACGACTGCTCGCCACATAAACTCACAATTTTCAACGCTTTTACCTCCTCTAAGATTTACATATATTATACAATATATAGTCAATAAAACCAATATGGACTATTTAACGCCATACAGGAAGTCTATAGCCCACTGTATGGCATCATCTCCCTCAAGCTCAAGCTCCACATCCGGTGCAATACCTTCGCCTTCTATGAGGTTACCGTTTGGCGTCAACCAGCGAGCGGCTGTAATATAGATTCCAGAGCCATCGGCAAGCTGCAGCAGGTAATTAACACTTCCCTTGCCGTAAGTACTTGAACCGGCTATAGTAGCCCGGTTATAGTCCTGAAGGGCGCCGGATACAACCTCACTGCCGCTGGCGCTGAAGCTATCAACCAGCACTACCATCGGCAGGTCGGTTGTTATCTGCTGTTTATTAGCTTTCAACTCTTCCAGATTACCCTCGTTATCCCTTATGCTGATAACGACCAATCCCTCATCCACAAAACGGCTGGTAACATCAACAACCGTTTGCAGTAAGCCACCGGGGTTACTGCGCAGGTCAAGTATAATGCCGACAGCACTGGCGGCGTCTATAGCTTCCAGCACTGGCGTTAGCTCTTCATTTGTCCGCTCGTTAAACTCGTTTATCTGAATATAAGCAATGTCACCCCGCATTTCAAAAATGACGCTATCGACTTCAATCTCATCGCGGATGATTACAATATCCACCGGCTCTGTCTCGTCCGAATGAAGGATGAGAAGGCTGACCGATGTTCCCTTTGCCCCGCGGACCTTCAGTATTATTTCATAAAGACCCATACCCGAAGTAGAGACTCCATCTACCTCCATTATGGCATCACCGGGCTGTATGCCGGCCTCGGCTGCCGGTGCACCGGCTATGGGGGCAACAACTACAATCTGTCCATCCTCGTCAACCGTTATTACGGCACCTATACCCTCAAATTTTCCTTCCATATCTTCAAAGCTAAGCTGGTAACTTTCATTATCCAGATAGGTTGTATAGGGATCATCCAGCATATCCAGCATGCCCTCAATGGCAGCCTGACTCAACTGGTCGACATCAACCTTATCTTTCTCCACATAGTCATTAAGAATGATATCCCACACCTGTTCTACGCTGGCAAAGGTTGGGTCTTGCGGAGCGGCCGCAACGCCCAGAACATATCCAAAGCCAAATGATATAACTATAATGGCTACAGATAACAGGCTTAGCAATAACGCGCTTTTTCTTGACATCGGATTCACCCCCTGAACGTCCTGTAATAGAGTTTATCAACTATATGGAAATAAAGAAAGCCGCCCGTAGAAAAACTGGTGAGAGTTCGGATTAAAATTCATTAAGTGGTTATTTTGTTTTATTCTTTATAAAGAAGGTTGCGGTGATTTTGGAATAACTGTATCTACAATCTTTATGGTATTTTCTATATCGTTCAGGCCAAGTGATAATCCAGCCTTGTTTAATTCTCTGTAACCCATACCGTGGAAAAGGTGGCACCCGGCAACGCGGCACATTTCATCATAAAGGGCAGGCCAACGGCTACCGCAACGATCAAAACAGAAAAGAATGAAATCCCGGGCTAGTGGATCAGTGGTTCGCATTACTGAAATGATAATCCGCATCAGCCCCGAGTGGCAAACTGGCTGACAGTTACTGTCCCTCTACCACCTAATTCGCCCTAACCCCCCATCCTCTTCTTTACTGGCCTTTTCTGCCATTTCCTCAACCCCCAATCTGCAGCTGAAATATTTTCCAAATTTTAACAAAGACTACTTTGTAAACGGGCCAAGTAAACCTGTAAGCCGAGTTCTGTACTGTGGCAATCGCCGCAGTGGTGACCATCTATCTAGCCCTGGCGTTGCCACCAGGGTCAAGCGACCAACCCGGGGACAGGCCGGGCGTCCTTAGGTCCCTCTATTCGGTCTTGCTCCGGATGGGGTTTGCCCAGCCGACCGGTCACCCGGCCGCTGGTGAGCTCTTACCTCACCATTTCACCCTTACCGATGGCTAATAAATAGACCGCCGGCGGTATGTTTCTGTGGTACTTTCCGTGGAGTCGCCCCCCCTGGGTGTTACCCAGCATCCTGCCCGGTGGAGCTCGGACTTTCCTCCCCTTTCAGGGCGGTCACCCGGTTTACTTGACCCACCTATACTCTAGTATAGCGGGTATAAGAAGTCAATTTATAAAATATAATTAGAACTGATTTCACCTCAAGGCGGCATTTGCCAGCTTATCGGCTTCCCTGTTCTGCTGGCGGGGAACATGTTTTATCTTAAAGCCTTTCAGCGTGCCTTGCAGCTGTTTCACCCGCTGATACAGCGGTCTGAGGGTTTCTTTTTTTACCCTGTATTGTCCCTTTATCTGCCTGACCACCAGCTCCGAATCCGAATTCAATTCAACTTCGTCGGCATCCAATGGCTGAATCTCCTCAAGGGCAGCGATAATCGCCCTGTATTCAGCCTGGTTATTTGTCGCCCGGCCAATGCTCTGTGATATAGAGGCCACCAGCCCGCCTTTTTCATCCCGGATAATGACACCTATAGACGCCTGCCCCGGATTGCCCTTCGAGGCGCCGTCTGTATGTATTATCAGCTTTTTCATAAAACCTCAATCTACAAACAATATGCGCCCACAGCTATTGCACATGATTATCTTATTGCCCTTTACCCGCTGCAATTCTGCAGTTGATAGGGATATACCACAACCGCGGCATATCCCCTGCTCCACCCGGGCTACCGCTTTCCCTTTTTTCTGCCTGAGCTTTCTATAGCAATCAGCCGTTTCATCATCAATCCCTGCCAGCTCCTGCTGCTGTTCCTTCTTTAGCCCGGATAATGAAATTTTCAGCTCTTCTATCGCATCGGAAAGCTGTTTTTGCTCCTGCCGCCAGCTTTTTTCAACCTCGCCAAGTTGCTGCTTTAGCCTCGCCAGTTCGCTTGTTGCCACTTCTGCCTGCTCCATAATCTCAAGGACTTTTTCCTCCAGGCTATTGCGTTTATTCTTAAAGCTTTCAACCTCATGCTGCAGGCTGGACAACTCTTTCGGGTTTGCTATCCTGCCGCTGTAAAGGGCTTCCTGGGCTGATAACAGTTTACCGGCGACATCCTCAATCTCCCACTCGGCATTGTGCTGTTTTTTCTTGAGCTCTCCGAGGCGCTTTTCACCTGCCGACAACCTGTCTCTTGCCTCAAGCAGCACCTTGCTTTCCCCGAGCCCGGCCAGGCTCTGTGCCAGAGTTTGCTCCTTTGATTCTATATCAAGCTCGATAGCCTGAAGCTGATAGAGTTGCCTTGTTATTCCCATTTTTTCCCTCTTATTTTATAGCCAATCCAACCGAATAGCAAAAAACGACAAAACTCAATAGCTGAATAAGAACATTTGTGCTATTCTTACAATGTATCAAACCTAGGAGACGAAACATATGCCAACTGAAGCGGAAAATGGAAAGAGGGGAGCCCCACAAGGCAATCAGAACGCCAGAAAACACGGCTTCTACTCCAGGGTGCTTGATGAAGAGGAACAGCTTGATTTTGAGCAGGCTACCCGTGTCGAAGGCCTTGATGACGAGATTGCCATGCTGAGGGTAAGGATAAAATCCGTTCTCAAGCATGATTCGGACAATATGAAGCTTATTGCGCAGGCAACCAATGCCCTGGCCAGGCTTGTCAGCACCAGATACAACATAAGCAAGAATGACAGGAACGGGCTAAAAGAGGCAATAAATAACGTCCTTAAAGATGTTGCCCTGCCACTTGGCATCGGCTTTATCGGGAAGATAATTGATAAATAGACTGCGCCACTACCAGATAGAGGTGGCGATGGCTATACTGGATAGCGTCTTCCAGCGCAAGGGGCTTACTTTTTCGGTTGAGATCGCCCGTCAGGGAGGGAAAAGCGAATTATCAGCCCAGCTGGAGTTACTTCTATTAACCCTCCTGATGGCTACGCCTAAGAATATCATTAAATGCGCCCCCACCTTCAAGCCACAAACTATCATCTCAGAGACACGCAATAGAAGACCTCGAAATAAAGGGGCTTCTGATCCAGCTTTCCACCTTCGTAAAGTTATCTCCGGCTATCATGCCAGAGGGAGGTGGGATATGAGCTAAAAGATGTCAAACCAAGACCATATTCTATTCAAAAGGAGGAAGCATCTATGAACGAGGAACAAGATAACGATACGACTGGGTAGCGCCCGTGCTATCTTTCTATCTGCCGATAAAACAGCCAACGTCGTCGGTAATACAGCCCATATACTACTGGAAATAGACGAATCACAGGACGTTTCCAAGGATAAATATACAAAAGAGTTCAAGCCGATGGGGGCAACGACAAATGTTACAACGGTTCATTACGGCACCGCCTGGGATGATTCCACCCTGCTTGAGGAGGTAAAACAGACAAATCTTGAGCTGGAGAGGAAGGATGGCATTAAACGCCACTTCAGATATGACTGGCAGGAGGTAGCTAAATGCAACCCGGACTATCTAGACTATGTTGAAGCCGAGAGGGATCGCCTGGGGGATAATCACCCATTATTCCTGACCCAGTATTGCCTGTTACTCATCCACGGGGGTAGCGGTTTCTTGAATAATCAGCAGAGGGCACAACTAGCCGGCAAACATTCCAGAAAGCACCAGGCCGAGAGCGGCAAGCTCTATATCGCCGGCATTGACCTGGCCGGAGAAGCGGAACAAGAAGCCGGAACAACGGTTAAAGCCCTGAAGCCACGCCAGGATTCAACAGTAGTTACCATAGGTGAGTTGGACTTCTCTGCTACCGATGGCATTCAAAAGCAACCCAGATTAAACATTGTGGAACACTACTGGTGGACGGGCAAAAAACACACCGACCTCTACCCCCAATTGATAGATATTCTTAGCAATGTCTGGCACTGCCGCAGGGTGGTGATTGACGCCACCGGTATAGGGCAGCCGATAAGCTCATTTTTGAAAAATTCTCTTGGTTCAAAGATTTTACCATTCACCTTCACCGCCCAATCAAAATCCCGGCTAGGCTTTAACCTTTTAGCCGCCATCAACTCAGGCCGGTTGAAAATGTATGACGGTGACGGTTCACCGGAATACAAACAGTTCTGGTTTGAAATGGAGAAGGCGAAGAGCCAGTTCCGCCCCAACAAGACAATGAATTTCTATGTAAACCCCGGGGAGGGGCACGATGATTTCCTGATGAGCTTGGCACTTCTTGCTGAAGCCTCTCAAAAGTATTCGTCAAGAAGTGCCAAGGGAAGCTCCAGGCTATAACGATTCCCGAAAGAAGCATTAATAAAAAATCCCCCTCCCGTTATAGAGAGGGGGATTTTAACAAAGTTAATCTAATAACCTATATATCTATATCTTAGTATGAACTGTAGGCGATTCTCCTGCCCAGCCACAGGGCAAGGATGAAGACTGCCAAGCCTCCCAATCCAACCAAAAGCCACGTGAGCCAGCCCGGCCAGCCACCGCCGACATAGAAGGTGCCTGCGCCTGTCCAACCGCTTTCATTGCCGGCATTGTCAACTGCCTTCACATGCCAATAAAAAGGCCCTGTCCCCTCCATATTCCCCAGTTCCAATTGCTCCGCTTCAGTGATAGTATATTCCGATCCGGCAAGCCCCGTCTTTTCTAAAACCTTGTTGGTAAAACCTGCATCTGTAGCGACCTCAAGTATATAGGTTACCGGCGGGTTCTGGCTATCGGTAACATCTTCCCAATCGAACCGTACCGGCTGATCTGGACTGCTATCCAGGTAGGGTAGCAATGGTTGTGGTATTAGTGGTGGTGCGGATTCCATTATAAAGGTAAATTGCTCCACCTCAACGCCGTTAATGCTGACTATTACAGTATGCTCACCGGCAGTACTCTTGGGAACTTCAAAGGTGGAGTCAAAAGACCCGTTATTACCAGTTCTATCAGGATCAGTAGTTAATACCGCACCGTCATATGTAACTTCTATAGGTGCATCAGCTGTATAGCCATCGCCGCTTATGGAAATCTCCATACCGATATAACCGGGTGATGCATTGCTTGTTTTCGGGCTTATACTGATATCACTGATTCCCACTGTGAAGTCCACGGTAACAGTGTTGCTGCCATCGTTAATGCTAATGATAGCAGCACCCCCCGGCATTGCCGGAATATTAAAACTACCGTTGAAACTGCCATCAGAGCCGGCTGTAATCGGCACCAGGGGAGTAACAGGTATATTTTTAATTAAAATAGTTACATTCTTGTTAGCTCCGAATCCATAACCGGAGATTCCAACGCCATCTCCCATTCCACCACTTGTCGGGTTTATGATAACACTGGCTCCTACTGTCAGGTTTACGCTAACGCTGGTGATGCCATCACTAATGCTGAGAGCGGCAGTACCTCCCGGGATTTCCCGAATAACAAAGCCACCGCTGAAAATACCATTGGGGTCGGTTATAATCGGTGTGGTGGATATAATTGGAGTATTTCCATACATTATCGTTATATTCTTGCTGGCACCAAATCCATAGCCGGCGATCCCAACTCCATCACCCACTTTCCCACTGGTCGGATTGATAATAACACCTGCAACTACTGTAAAGCTTGCAGTAAGGTTACTGGTGCCATCTGTAACTGTTACTGTATAGATGCCTCCCGGGATTGATGGAACAAAGAAACTGCCATTGAAGCTGCCTTCGGAGCCCGTCTTTATCGCTGTGGTAGGTGTAACGGCAGAATTACCATAAAGTATGGTTATATTCTTACTGGAACCGAAACCGGTACCACTGACGCTAATACTATCCCCCGTGGCCCCGGTTAAAGGTGACATCGTCATCTCAGGTTTAACGCTGACGCTAGCCGTAGCCGAACGGCCGGCGGTATCTTCAACCCCTATTGTGTGAACACCCGTTTTACTGGCGGGGATGTCAAGGCTGGCGGTAAAACTGCCATCAATCCCCACTGGAACCGTGCCGAGGCTGACATTATCAAAATAAAGGGTTGCCGTTGCCCCGGAACCAAAGCTTGAACCGACAATGGTAATTTCATCGCCGACAATACCGGTGGTCGGGCTTAAATTTATAGCCGTATTTACAGCCACTGCAAAGGTTGTAGTGGCAAAAATATCACTATCATCCTCATCTTCAGCCAGAATGGTGAAGCTGCCGGTATCAACATCAGGCACAGTCAGATTCACGGCAAAGGTGCCATCGCTATTAGTGCGGCCCCCGCTTTCCACAAGCCAGACAACATTAGTAGCCGGATTTCCGCCAAAACTGAAGTCAACGCCATTGCGCCTGTCAAAACCGGTGCCGGTAACCGTTATCACGGTTCCGGTTTCACCGCTGGCAGGATTAACGCTTATCTCCGGCTCTACGGTAAAGGTATCTTCAACCTCAGCCAGAGAATCCTCTCCCCTGATGGTTATGGTATGATCACCGAACTCGCTTTCCGGGATGATTATAAAAAGTGAGAACTCGCCATTCTCATCAGTTTTTTCATCTCCACTCTCTATATCTATTTCTTCGCCATCGTATTCCACAATTATAGTTTCATCCGGGGCAAAACCTCCACCACTAATTTCAACCTCGGTACCCACAGGACCTTCATTGGGGTCAAAATCGGTAATTTCAGCAATACCAATTACTGTAAAGGTAGTTTCAGCTACAATTGCCTTATTGTTAGACCTGGTCATATATATATAATATGTGCCCCCATGGACGCTTTCGTCATCTTCGCCATCAGTTAACTCCGCCGGCACTAAGATGTTTATAGCACTATAGGCGCCTGCTACACCGGCAGCACTCACGCTAACAAGGAAATCATAAGTTGTAACTTCAGTGTCAATCTCATCACCCAAAGCAGCATTCTGGCTGGAAAAGAAAATATAATATTCAAGAGGATAAGTTCCAAAGCCAGAAACACTTATCGTATCGCCGATTTCACCCTCATCAGGGACAATATTAACGCTAATAGCCGCTGAAGCCGGCACTGCCGGTATCGCCACCAGCAGCAGCGCTAAAGTCAGGGCTACCGCCAAAACCCGAAAAAACTTCTTATATTTCACTTTTTACCTCCCCCTTTTTTATAGAATTATATCATATTAGTCTTTTTTTAGCGCCACGCCTGGAAATATAAGTGCCGGCAAAATTGTCCAATATATCCTTTGCTATCAGCCAGGTATTGTGGACTTTTATCGCCGGTATATCTTCCTGACGGCACAAACGCTTCACCGTCTCCGGGTGAATCCCGAGGCGCCGCCCGGCTTCTATTACATTAAAGTAATTATCTAAAGGAGCCATAATTTAACTATTACTTTGTCAAAACAATAATAACACCAACACCTCCCTCTGTCAAACAAAGCAGTTTAAAGGTAATAACGTAATTAAAAGGGAAAGGTTAGCACCGGTTATAAAGATAAATAAAAACTTTCTGGTACGAAGGGAAAAATACGACAAAAGACCATTGACCATATTAGAACATATGTGCTATTTTATTACCACTCAGTGATTTTTGAGTTGGGTGATTTGGATTGCAATTTATGGAACTTGAAACGACGTTTAGTACTGAGATCGATTTGCCACCGGAGTATTGCCATTATAAAGATGAAGGTTGTGAACTGGCTGAATCCTGTCTCAATTGCCCCTTCCCCATGTGCATCTATGATGAACCCGGGGGCAAGCAGCGTCTGCTTAAAAGGCAGCGGGACAGAGAAATGGTCAGACTTTTTAAAGATAAAGGAAAGGAAGTAAAAGAGCTGGCATTGATATTCGGCATCAGTCATCGCATCATCCAGAGGGCTTTAAAGAATTATCGCACAACACAGGCAGGGCAATGCAGTTGAAATATACAATAGCTGGCATTTTTCAGAAGAGGATTAAAAAATGAACGAAGATTTCACCCCGATGCAATTAAATAACCGCGAATTAGACAGATTCAAGCGATACAAAGAACTGCTTGATTTCTACCACGGCCGGCACTGGCTGGGTAACGCCGGTCGTGGCGATAAACAGCTCACCTTTAACTATGCCAAGACAATTATAGACAAGGTATCTTCCTATGTAATGTCCGGCGCTCACAATACCGTTGTAGCATTAGAAGATTCGGATGAAGCCGAACAGGAAGCCAAGAAGGCTGAAGCCGCCCTGCAGCAAGTATACCAGGAAAACAATCTGGAGCAGCTTGACCTGGATACCGAGATTGATTGCGCTATTCTGGGTGATGCCTGCTACAAGGTCATCTGGGACAACGAAGCCAAGAGTGTCCGCGTTACCGCCCCCGACATACAGGGTATCTACGCCTGGTGGCTGGGGGACGACACCTCAAAGCTATGGCGGGTAGCTTCAAAGTACAATTTGACCGCAGAAGAAACGGAAATCCTGCATCGTATAAAGCCCAAAGGGAAAACAGCTACCATCGTCGAGCTGTGGACAGAACAGCACTTTGAGCTGTGGCTGGATAATAGTCTTATAGAGAAGAAGGCCAATCCCTACGGCTTCATCCCCTTTATCATCTACCCTAACCTGAGAGAGCCCAAGAAATTCTGGGGCATATCCGACCTGCCCCAGCTTATAGAGCCGCAACGGGAATTGAACCGGGCGATGAGCCAGCTATCAAGAATCCTGGAGCTTTCCGGCAATCCCATTGCCGTGCTGGAGAACGTGGAGGAGTCCGAGGACATCGCCGTAAGCCCCGGTGCGGTATGGAATATTCCCGACGATGCCAAAGCCTACCTGCTGGACCTGCTCCAGGGTGGCGGTGTCGGTCTGCATATAAACTATATTGACCTTCTCTACCGCACCCTGCATGACGTCGCCGAATCACCCCGTGCCGCTTTCGGCGGTACTTCCAGGGACTTATCCGGAGTTGCCCTTGAGATTGAGCTACAGCCACTGCTGCAGAAAGTATGGCGCAAGAGGCTCATACGAACCACCGCTTTAAGGCGACGCAACCATCTCATACTGAAGCTGCTGGAAAAATACAGGAACCAGAATTTTGGCAGCTATCGCCTGGATATAATCTGGACCCCGGTGCTGCCCAGAGATCTGACCCGGTTGGTAGCCAGCGAGCAGACACTCATCCAGAACGGCATTCACTCAAGACGACGGGCTATGTCTGAAATAGGGATTAAAGACCCCGATAAAGAATTTGCCAGCTGGCTTGAGGAAAAAGAAGCCATCCTCAGTATGAACCAACAACTTAACACAAAAACTTCCCGGGGCGGGACGCGAGAGAGAGCTAATCAGCCCCATAAGGAAGATATCTAGTATCAAACAAGGAGGTTAGTTACTTTGGCAGACGAAGAGAAAAAAGAGCCAGAACCCATAGAAGAAAAGTTAGGCAGGCTCAAGGTTAAAGTCTATGAGCTTGAAAGCCTGGTAGCTAGCAAGGAAAAGGAGCTTGCCTCAAGAGACAGGCAAAACTCCAAGCTGGAGCAGGCTATCGCCGATAAGGATAGCCAGATTACCAGCCTGAAACAGGCTCTTGCCAAATCTGAAGAGCAGGACAAACGTCTAACTGATAGCTTGTTCCAGGCGGTATCCAGTTACAGGTCTGTGATAATAAGCGCCAATCCCGAAGTGCCGGAAGAACTCATAAGCGGCGATTCAATAGAGACTATTGATAAGTCCCTGACCAGGGCTGAAAAGCTGGTCAGCCAGGTAAGGCAAGGATTAGAAGCCGAGGCAATGCAGACCAGGTTTCCCAGTGGTGCCCCGGTGAGGACGCCGCCAGACCTATCAGCTTTATCTCCCAAGGATAAAATCAAATATGCCATGGGAGGTGTTTCGCCCTAAAAGGGCGGATATCTGCTGAAAATAGTTAATAAAAAGGAGAAATAAAAAATGGCTTTAACTTTAGCTGAAGCATCAAAATTATCAAACGATATGCTGTTACAGGGGGTAGTGGAGACTATCGTTAAGGACTCCCCTATACTACAGCAGCTACCATTTATAGAGATTGTGGGCAACGGTTTAACATATAACCAGGAAAATACCCTGCCCAGCATTGATTTCTATGACGTTGGCGATACCTGGGACGAATCCACGCCGACCTTTGAACAGAAGACGGCTAACCTGAAAATAATCGGCGGTGATGCCGATGTTGATAACTTCCTCAAGGCAACACGCAGTAACGTACAGGACCTTGAAGCGGCTATTATAGAACTCAAGGCAAAGACACTCAGGCAGAAGTTCGATGAGATTTTCATCTATGGCGACTCTGCCACAAATTCAAAACAGTTTGACGGGCTGAGGCTGATCATCGATACAACTTCCGCCAGCGACCAGGTTATTGCTATGGGCGCCACCGGCGCCACCCTTACGCTAGACAAGCTGGATGAGCTTATCGATGCCATAAAAGGTGGCAAGCCAGATATGCTGCTGATGAGCCGCCGTTCAAGGCGCAAGGTAAATACCCTTGTCAGGGCGGCTGGCGGCATGATGGACGCCGACCGTGATAGCTGGGGTAATTTCATCCAGTTATGGGATGGCATTCCCATCGGCGTCAACGATTGGATACTGGATACCCACGTAGTTGCCGACAGCCTGGAAACGGACACTACCGGCGGCGATTGCTCTGCAATCTATGCCATCCAATTCGGCGAAGGCGCCCTCTGCGGCTTGACCAGTCCGGGACTTCTTCAGGTAGAGCCGATCGGTCCACTGGAGAACAAGGATGCCTCGCGTACACGTGTAAAGTGGTACTGTTCGCTGGCTCTGTTTTCTTCTGTAAAAGCAGCGGCGCTTATAGGCATCCAGGATTAAATTAAATCTATGGGGAGGGGTTTTACCCCCTCCCCGACTAAAGGAGATAAGTTATGGCTGAAGTTTATGTAACACAACCAAAGCTCCATCGGAGTAATGTCACCGCCATCGATTCATCCGACCCGGCTGACACGTCAGGGGCTATAGACAGCGGGAGGTATAAGGAATGCCGCTTTGATATCACCATTACCGGCACCGATTTTGCCAGTCTCGAAACCCGGGTAATTTTCTGGAACCCAAGGCAGCAGAAATGGTTCGGTGGCAGCAGCAGGACCTTTACTTCCACCGGACAACATGCCCTGGTGGTCGACTCCAGAGGGGCTATCATATTTTTTAAGGTAACCGCTTTCTCAGGGACTTCATTTTCCCTGTCGGCGGATTACAGCATGAGTTAGGAGGTAAAAATGCTTAAACTGGCTGGAGAAATGTTAGAAGGGCAACTCGCTGAACATACAACAGACCTTGATACCCACACACTGAACATTTGGAATCAATACAGAATTGGTCAATATATCGGTTTTGGCGGCACCACCGGCAGTGGCGTCGCTATAGCCGCAGATACTTTATATGCCATGCTATTCCCCGTCGTAAGAACGATGACATTTGACCGCATCGCCACATATATTGCAACGCTGGCAGATGGCAAAACGATAAGGCTGGGAATATATGCGGATGATGGAAATCTTTATCCCGGAGCACTGGCACTTGACGCCGGCACAGCCTCGGTCGCCACAACCGACACAAAGGCGATCACGATAGATAAGCAGCTTACAAAGGAGTTCTACTGGCTTGTTTTTATAAGCGACGGTATCCCGGCACTTTACAGAGGTGATGCCCTTGATAGAACCATGTGGACGCCAACTGGTCTCTCTGCAACAAGTCTAAGATACGCAACTGCGGGCTGGACCAAAACCCAGGCTTTCGGGGCTTTGCCGGACCCGTTCCCCAGCGGGGGCAGCTTGGAAATATATAACTGGGCAATAGCACTTAGGCCATCTTCAATGGATCAGGGAGGTTAATATGTCAGAGATAAGATACCAGGCAATAGAAACATACGATGGCGAGGGCAATCTGATAGCCACCGAATCCATACCCTACGAGGTTTCCAAAGAGGAAATGGCCAGGGAAGAAGCGGAAAACATAATCAAACAGCTGTCCGATTTGCCCGATGCCGAGCTAACCACCACCCAGCTTAAACAGCTTGTAAAAGCGCTGGCCAGGTTAAGGAGATAACCGATGAACCTGACTGAAATGAGAGCTATAGTGCGACGCGACCTGCGCGACGAGGACTCTGAAAACTACCGCTGGAGCGACGATGAGCTTAACCGCCACATCACCCACGCCATCGGGGAGCTTTCCGAAGCCATACCTCTGGAACAAAAGGCGACCACCAACGGCTCAAGGGAGATTGATATATCCAGTTTATCGGACAGGGTGATGGTTCAGGCCTTAGAATACCCGGTGGGCCGTTTCCCCAGAGTATACCAGCGCTTCTCCCTGTGGGGCGACGCCATAACCCTGCTGGGCGGCGAAGTCCCGGATGGCTCAAACACCTATATCTACTACGGTAAGTTGCACACCCTGGATGCCACCAGCTCAACAATCCCCACCATCTACGAGAATCTTGTCAGCACCGGTGGCGCCGGCTATGCCGCCGTAGAGTGGGCCGCCTTTGCCATAAACCGGGTTAATGTCGGCGGCAATACAACACCCAGAGAGTTTCTGGACTGGGGGCAGGAAAGGCTCAACTACTTCAGGCAAGAGCTTAAGCGGCTTGGTCGCAGAAACCGTGCCAGAGTAAACCAGCTGTACAAGCCAGCCTATCCGGTCGTGTCAAAAACAACCGACTACGGACCATAAATAACTGGAGAACTAATGATAGCAGAAATCTACAAAACACTATGGCATGCCATCGGCGGACGCCCATGGACCTATATAATGCGTGATATATGGCATAAATACGAAGGGCTGTGTATTATCACCCTCGTTACCCTGGGTGCGTTGCTAGGGCACTGGATATGGCCGCTGGTCTTCTGGCTACTGCTTGTTTTTGCTTCTGGTTATATTGCCGGCCATTTATTCTGGGGAACGAAATACATCCCTGATCAAGCGGGTGAGGATTAAAAATGAGAACTCTAACAGAAACTCTGCTAGCTGCCCAAAAGCAAGCTTCCTGCATTCCATATGTAAAGCTGGAAGCCAGCAACAAGATTGCCAGGGTTACCCGGCTTTACTGGACCAGGCTGTATAACGGCTCGGAGGACGACTACTTCCATGCCTTGGCCATACCCGGTGACGGCTCACTTATCAGGGTCAGGATAACACCGCCGTCTGACTCAAGAAAGCTATACTGGCAACGGGTAGCCAATCCGGACCCGGAGTCCGATTTTAGCCAGTGGACCTATGCAAACCAGTATAACGCCGTTATCGTGGCTACGGCTTCGCTGGGAGCCGAGGTATCCATATTCTGGATTAAGTCCGACCGCAAAATACAGCGTATAAAGAGCACCGATTATGGTGTTAGCTGGGGAAGCGCGGAACTTGTTGATTACTCACCGACCACCGCCATAAACGGCATTTCCGCCGCCTACAAAGCAAATGGTGACATCGCCCTGTTCTTTGCCGACCAGTCTACTCTTTATGTCAAAATATATGAAAATGGACAGTGGCAGACAAAATCAGCCTGGGATAAAAGCACCGGCAATCTATCAGGCGCGGCGACTGTCTATGACGGCGATTGGAACCTTTTTATCACCGGGCAGGACACGGATGACAGCTACAAGCTGTGGAGTCTCATTTATGGCGACGGTGGTGAAGTCGCCGCCGGTAGCTGGTCTGAGCTAAAGGAATTCGCCCAGGCTCCATCCGGCGGCGACTTCGAATACCACCGTGCTTTTCTAGGCAAACCGGATGTCTTCCGTGGTTTTTACATTGAGAAGTTCACCGGCAGCCAGGCTTACTCGCGTCCCTTCTGGGCACATTCGATAGCTGATACAGCTTTCATCGACAACCTGTGGCGGGAAGCGGTGCCCTTTAATCTATCTTCGAATTACGGGCTGGCTATTGCTCACCACGGAGATTGCTGCTGGCTGTCCTGCCCCAACGGCGTCTGGCAAGCCTCTCTTGCCAGCCAAAGTCTGGAACTAACTGCCGATGTCCTCTCTCTAAAACAGGAAACAAAAGGTTTAGATGATAAGCTTGCCGTAGAAATCAGAAATGATGACGGCTGTTTCTCATCAATGCCGGCACCGCTTGGCATCGGCTGCCAGCTGGACTTTAGCCCCGGTTATACAACCTCACAGGGCAACGAGGCAAGCAGCGGGCACTCATTTTTCGTGGAAGCCTGTGAATATACAAGCTCAGGTGGCAGAGCCAGCCTGATTCTTTATGCTACCGGCGGTTGGGAATTGCTTCGGAATTGGGTATGCCGTTACCAGTTACGATGGAATAAAGATTCAGAGGATACGAATGTTAAAGATATCATCGCCTTTATCCTCGCCCGGGCCGGATTGAAGCTGGAGGTTATATCCCAATCATCGGTTATTACCGGCTTCTATCCCGATTTCACCATAAACCCCGGGAGCGGGGGCGACACCGTCATCAGTAGGCTCATGTCATTTGCGCCTGATGTATTGTTTTTTGAGGGCAATAAAGCCTATCTTATCAACCCGCAGGCTGAAGATAATCCGGTTTATTCCTATATTACTCCGCAATCCGATGCGGCCGGCATCCACCCGATATTTAAAGGGCACTATAAGCTAAGTGCCCTGAAGCTTAACCGGATTCAGGTTGAAGGCTTCGACATTGCCAGCGAATCCGCCATCGTCACCGAAAGCTTCGACTGGGAAGAAATAGAAAGGCTTTATGACCGCTTTAAAAAGCTGGAGGATATAAACGTGGGCTCGGTAAGCCAGGCACAAGCTCGGGGTGAGGCCCACCTCCGTAAAGCCGAAATAGCATCAGCCAATGGCACAATCAGCATCCCGGTTAACTGTGGCCAGCAGCTATATGATGTCATTGAAATCACCGATAGCCGTGCCGGACTTGATACCGAAAAAAGGCGGCTGCTGGGCTTAACCCTGACTTACAATCCGAGCCGCAGTGAGTATGAACAACGCTTGATACTTGGTGCAGTATAAAGAAGGAGATTAAATATAATGAAACTAAAAAAAGCGGTACTGAGAAACTTCAATTCCATAGATTATACGGCTACCATCCAGCTTGTCGGTAGCTTCAAGGTATACCTTGAAGATATTGCCGTCGCCCGCAACCTGCCATCAGCCGAGATGATAAACGGCAGAAAGGCAGCGGTCGTCTTCTTCGATGAGTATAACCCAAAGGAAGCGGTGGTGGTGGCTGTTTACAATTAAGGTTTATTGTCAATATACATATTCTCACTCCTCACCTTGACACCACCACCCAAACTAGCATAAAATTATCAGGTTTACTATTTATCTGGCTGTACATTATGTTACTACGTGATGCCAGCCTATTTTGAAAGGGGTTGATGCTTTTGGCCACCACCGTAAAGGCCAACGAAGGGGAAAGTTTTGATAACCTGTTAAGAAGGTTTAACCGCAAGGTTCAGATGGAAGGCGTGTTATCCGAAGCACGCCGCAGAGGACACTATCAGAAACCCATCACCCGCCGCGCCCGTAAAACGGCCGCCAGGAGGCGCTCGGCATCTAAGGCTGCCAGATCAGTCAAAAGGCAGTATTAAGGCATTAGTTAAAGTGGAAGCATCTCTGAAACAAAAGCTAAACGATGACCTCATGCAATCGTTAAAAGACAGGGATAAACGCCGCAGCTCGGTCATACGGCTGGTAATGTCGGCCGTCCATAACAGCGAAATCGCCAAACGGGCTTCACTGGAGGATACGGATATCTTGGGTGTTATCGCCAAGGAAGCCAAGCAGCGCAAAGAGAGCATCGAAGCCTTCAAGCAGGGAAACCGCCAGGACCTTGTAGATCAGGAAGAAGCAGAACTGGTTATCCTTGAAGAATATCTACCCGAACAAATGAGCCGTGATGAAATAGTATCCACCGCCCGCAAGGTCATAGACGAGATCGGCGCCCAGAGCTTACAAGATAAAGGCAAGGTTATGGGCAAACTCATACCCCAGCTTAAGGGCAAAGCAGAAGGCAAAACAATAAATGAAGTTGTAACCGAGTTGCTTGGCTAATATTTTATTAAAACAAATGATAAAAAGAGGGCTGGTGCCCTCTTTTTATTTATAAATTCGATAATATCTGGACAGCCTAAATAGCCATAGCCCTTTTAAATTCCCGGGCCAGATACTCATTTGAAACGCCCAGGTCAATATTTTCCCAAGGCAATTTGTCGCTGACATCCCACCTATCAAGCACATAATGGTTTATGTCAAATTGGCACCGCTCCACTGCCTTTCGCCAGCCAGCCAGCGATACCTCTTCCATACCAGCGAGCACCTCAGCCATTTTCACATCACCCCGCGCCAGAGCACCCTGAAC
The DNA here is from genome assembly GCA_043819155.1 of Chloroflexota bacterium. GTDB lineage: Bacteria > Chloroflexota > Dehalococcoidia > Dehalococcoidales. The sequence goes on from JBDRFC010000001.1 coordinate 22,199, forward strand.
ATGACTCCAGGCTACGCTTTCACTCTTTATCTTAATCCCCTTCTGCGACAGCTCCTTTTTAAGCATATTCAAACGACGATTAAGGGCCGGCAGGTCTGCCATCGGCGACCACTGGAAGGGAGTACCTGCCTTGGGCACAAAGGGAGCAACATTCAGGCTGAGACGGCTGCCAACCCCACCCCTATCCAGTATATCTTTGCACTTGATGCTCAAGCTTATAATCTGTTTTACATCATCATCGGTCTCCGAGGGCAATCCAATCATAAAATAGAGCTTAAGTTGTCTTATTGCCTGATCAGTAACTTTCGCCACCGCCTTTAAAATGTCATATTCTGAGATTTTTTTACCTATAACCTGTCGTAATCTTTGCGAACCAGCTTCGGGAGCCAGTGTAATTGTACGGACGCCCCCCTTAGCCATCTCGCTGAGCACTCTTTCCGAAAGTGGGCTGACTCTCAGCGAGCTTAAGGAAAGACCGGCTCCCATTACGCGCAATCTGGATAACAATTCCTCTATCTGCGGGTGGTCGGAAACTACCGGCCCCACCAGCCCCAACCGCTTTCTGTATTTTAATCCCAGCTTTGCCTGTTCAAGCAGGTTTTCCAAAGAATGATAGCGTATCGGGCAAAATACATTGCTGACGAGGCAAAAGCGGCAACCCCAGCTACAACCCCGCTCAACCTCAATAAGATAAAGTTTGCCAAGTTCCGTATCCGGCGTCAATATAGCCGAACTAACCATGAAATCATCCAGATTTTGCGCCCACTGGCGAGCGACGGGCGCACCGTTATGGTACTGTGGCACATAGACTCCCGGTAGCTTTGCCAGTTCCTCCAGCACATTATTCCTTTTACCATTCCCCTGAGATAGCACTGAAAGCACCGCCGGCATTATAGCTTCGGCTTCACCGATACACAGGCAGTCGAAGAACGGGGCCAGCGGCATCGGATTGGCGGTAATGCAGACGCCACCGGCGATAACCAGCGGATGGCGGTCGTCACGTTCGGCAGCATAAAGCGGTATACCGCTACCTTTAAGGATATTTACCACATTGAAATAGTCAAGCTCATAGGAAATTGAAAAAGCGATGACGGCAAAATCAGCCAGCGGCCGCCGTGATTCCAAGCTCAGGACAGGTTTATCATCCCAGAATGCGCGCTCACAGACAACATCACTATAGCCATTCAGCATTTTATAAATGGCATGGACACCCAGGTTGGACATGCCCATATAATATGAATTGGGGTAGACAAGGGCGATGGGCAATCTGCCTCCCCAATCCTTTATAATAGTTCCCTGCTCGCGTGAAAGTGGCGAATTCCCCCGGCGGGCCTTTACCTGCCGTTTTTTGCCGACTTCGTCCCAGCCCATTCTTACTTCCAGCAGCTTTTAAGCAGGCGGCCGTCTATAGTAACCACCTTATCGGCTACATTACGCAGCTGCATAGAGGTCCGTTCCTTGCCGAAGAGTGCCACTTCGACATTCTTGCCATTGTCTTTAACTGCTTGCAACGCGCCGACAAAATCATTATCACCTGCTATCAGTACGGCAACATCATAATTATTTTTAAAGCTGTGGGTTATCATATCTGTAGCCAGCTGGATATCCACCCCTTTTTCATATGGCGGAGTCCCCGGCCAGTTGTTATATACCAGCCTCCCCAACCGCAATTCGGTATAGGGTATGGCTTCCACGCCGGCAAAATATTTCTTCTGGTCTTTATAGCGCTCCGGCTCCTCTTTCAGCCCCACCCTGGCGTTATAATAGTAGATTCTCACCAGACGGCGCTTATCCAGCATCCTCTGGCAGAACTTGCCTATATCTATATCCGTTCTCTTGAAAAAATGCCTCAGGGAATGATACAGATTACTGCCATCGATAAATATCATCACCCTTTCTGATTTATCTAACACTTATCACCTCCTTTCTGTTAACATCAACACTTTGTATAGCCACACCCCGGGCAGATGAAGCAGCCCTCCTGGAAGACAAGGACACTACCGCAGTCCGGGCATTGCCCGGCTATGTTTTTCACCAAGCCATAATCCTGGACAGGCTTTGCGTCTTTATTATTCCTATCTTCATCAATGCCTATATGCTTTTCCAGAACGCTGGCAATGGCATCGGCGCAGGAGAGTATGGACTTGCCATCCTCCCAGGCAATGGACGGGCAACGAATACCTTTAAGCTGCTTCACCACCGAGGCAACATCCACCCCTGACCTTAAAGCCAGAGAAATCAGGCGGCAGATGGCTTCAAGCTGGGCAGAAGCACAGCCACCGGCTTTGCCCAGATGGGAAAAAACCTCACATATCCCCTGTTCGTCTGAATTAACCGTTACATACAGATGCCCACAGCCTGTATTTACCTTCTCTGTCACCCCGGATGTTTTTCTTGACCTCTTCCTGGGGCTGAGTACGGCAACCTTTTCAGGTGCATCTGTCTTGCCCGTTGTCAATACCTGCCCCTCACGGCTGCCATCCCGGTAGATTGTTATCCCCTTCAAACCTTCCTCGTAAGCCATCCTGTAAACCTTTGCTATATCTTCCTGTGTGGCATCCCTGGAGAAGTTGACCGTCTTGGAGACGGCGTTATCGGTATACCGCTGGAAGGCAGACTGCATTTTTACATGCCAGACGGTATCTATCTCATGGGCGGTAACAAAAAACTGCTTGCTGCCTTCCGGCACATCATCAATATCACTCAGATGAACGCCATTTGCCAGCTTCTGCATCAAATCCTCGGAATGGAAGCCTCCCTGTCTGGCGGCTTCCTCAAAATATGGATTTACCTCAACCATCCGCGTGCCGTCAAGGATATTCCGTGTATAGCTCAGAGCAAAAAGCGGCTCGATACCGCTGGAACAACCGGCAATGAGGCTCAGCGTTCCGGTAGGAGCGATGGTAGTGCACGAGGCATTTCTAATCTTCTGACCGCCGGTAATATCATATATGCTACCCTCAAAGGCGGGGAAGGCACCCCTTTCCTGCGCCAGTGCCACCGAGGCTTTCTTTGCCTCTTCATCTATGAATCCCATGACTTCGGAGGCTATCTTTAGTGCCTCTTCCGAGTTATAAGGAACGCCCATCTGGAGCAGCATATCGGCAAAGCCCATCACGCCCAGCCCTATCTTCCTCGTTTTCTTCGTCATTTCTTCTATCTCGGGCAGCGGGAACTTATTGACATCAATAACATTATCCAGAAACCTGACGGCTTTTTTTACAATCTCATCCAGTCTGGAGTAATCAATAACAACAGCGTTATTTTCACTGCGCAGCATTCTCGACAGGTTTATAGAGCCCAGATTGCAGGACTCATAGGGTAAAAGCGGCTGCTCGCCGCAGGGATTCGTACTCTCGATTTTACCCAGGTGCGGCGTCGGATTTCCCTCATTTATGCGGTCAATGAAAACGATACCGGGGTCACCCGTCTGCCAGGCTAAAGCCACTATCTTATCAAATACCTCCCTGGCATTGAGCTTTCCCACCGCTTCTCCAGTATGCGGGTTCAGCAGGTCATAATCACTGCCGGCGTTTACCGCTTCCATGAAACCGGCTGTCACCGCCACCGAGATATTGAAATTTGTAAGAGCCGAAGGGTCCTCTTTTGACGTTATAAATCTAATAATATCCGGGTGGTCAACATTAAGAATAGCCATATTGGCGCCACGACGCGTTCCACCCTGTTTTATAACATCGGTAGCCACATCAAAGGCGCGCATAAACGAAACGGGGCCGCTGGCTACGCCGCCGGTAGAGCCAACCCTATCCCTTTCCGGCCGCAGCCTGGAAAAGGAAAAGCCGGTGCCGCCGCCGCTCTTGTGAATCAGGGCTGTATTTTTAACCGTCTCAAAGATAGATTCCATAGAGTCTTCAATGGGCAGCACAAAGCAGGCCGATAGCTGCCCCAGCTCCCACCCGGCATTCATCAGGGTAGGTGAATTGGGCAAGAACTCAAGGTTTGCCATCAAGCAATAGAACTCGTTCTCCCACATTTTTGTATCCGCTTCGGAATCATATATAGTTTCAGCTGAGGCAATCGCCCGTGCCACGCGGCGGAACATCTCTTCCGGTGTCTCAATGATATTACCTTTTTTATCCTTCTTCAGATATCTCCTCTCCAAGACATGAAGAGCATTCTGTGTAAGTTTAATATCAGCATCAGTCTTCGCCTTGTCCGCCATAACCGGTTTCTCCTTTTCCTTACTTTCCTCAGTTAAAAAATCCTTTACCGCACTCAGAATTTCAAATTCGGTAGCTAAATGTTTTTGCTTCTGCTTTTCAGATACCAGGTGTTCCATACCGGGCAGGATTTGCGGGCGTTCCAGCCGTTCTATCACCTGGTTGGTGAGTTTTTCAATATGGTCTCTATCGGATATACCCATAGATTCGGCGGCGGCGAATATAACCCGCGCAATCTGGGTGCGGTCCACAAGCTTCCCGCTTAATCCATTGACCTTGCTCATCTCCGCCTCTTTCGCCGCCCTCCGGTCAGGGCTTTCTTTTCGTCATCCGGCAGAAGAGATAGCTGATCACCCGTCTGGGCTACTTCAACACCGGCATCTATAAGGGTATCCACTTCCTGTTTCAGGTCTGTAATATCGGTAAAATCGCGATAAATGCTGGCAAAGCGTATATAGGCAATATAATCCAGCTCTCTTAACCTCTCCATTACCATATCACCGATTGTAAAACTGGCTATCTCTGCCTTGCCCAACTGGTAAAGCTGGGCTTCTATATCATCCGCTATCTTGTCAACGGCGCCGGCCGGTAGCGGCCGTTTCTCACAGGCTTTACGGATACCAGCCAGCAGCTTATCTTTATTAAAATCCTCACGCCGCCTATCTTTTTTTACCACAAAAAGGTTGCCCGGCAGCACGCGTTCATAGGTGGTGAAGCGCGAATTACATTCCGTGCATTGACGCCGTCGGCGTACGCCATCATTCACGTCCCGGGAATCTATAACCCTGGAATCCTCGCTATCACAATAGGGGCATTTCATCGCGATAACCTACAGTATATAGTATAACCAGAGAAAAATACCACAATATATAGTGTTTGTCAAGCTCCATTATGGTTATTTTTAAGAATAAAAAAGGCTGTAGGATATCTATCCTACAGCCTTCTGGCTGGTATCTGGCTCCACCCGGATTAACGGATAAAACCGGATATTTCTATTTAAACCATTTTCTTGAAGATTGAACCGGTTGAAGGGTTACCTTATCTGCTGACGTTATCGCCTGATGCTGGCGGCTGAATAACGGCTGCCGCAGGAATGAGGGAACATCCAGCTCATCCTCAGTCTTTATATTCTTAAGCTGCTTTGTTATCTCGTCTTCGTCCGATTCACCATCGAATTCGGTCTTTGAGACGAAGCCGGTAGCAATCAGGGTAATTCTGACATCATTGCCCATACTGGGGTCGTGCGCTACACCAAAGATAATATTGGCATCCGGATCTACTGCCTGCCGGATAACTTCAGCAGCCTCGTTGACCTCAAAGAGGGTCAGGTCGCTGCCGCCGACAATATTGAACAGTACTCCTTTTGAACCCTCGATTGTAACATCCAACAGTGGGCTGGCAAGGGCTTCCTTGGCTGCATCTACAGCCCGGTTCTTGTTGGAACCGTGGCCAATGGACATCCAGGCAGGACCGGCGTTCTTCATTACAGCGCTGACATCGGCAAAGTCAAGGTTAATCATACCGGGAACGGTAATTACCTCTGAGATAGCCTGAACGCCATGGTGCAATACATCGTCAGCCATTTTGAAAGCACTGTCGACACCCGTCTTCTGGTCACAGAGGTCCAGCAGACGGTCATTGGGGATAATAATCAGCGTATCGACCTTGCCTAATAACTTGCTGATGCCATCCTTGGCAACTTCTGTACGATGAACACCCTCAAAGCTGAACGGTTTGGTAACCACGGCAATGGTAAGTGCGCCGCTCTCTTTGGCTACCTCAGCGATTACCGAGGCGGCACCTGTGCCGGTACCACCGCCCATACCGGCGGTGATAAATACCATATCGGCTCCGCAGACAAGCTCCTTGAGCTCGTCTCTACTTTCTTCTGCCGCTTTCTGGCCCATCTGGTGGTTACCACCGACACCCAATCCCTTTGTCAGCTTTTCACCAAGCTGAATGCGGATCGGGGCTTCGGTAATAGCCAGAGCCTGGGCATCGGTATTCATGGCAATAAACTCGACACCCTGTATCTCTTCCCTGACCATACGGGTAACAGCGTTACAGCCACCACCACCTAGACCTATAACCTTAATCTTGGCTGGGTTTGGGACAAAACTTGTTTTTGCCATTTCCTCCTCCTTATTCTTCTACTATAATTTGTAAATATTTATTCTGCATATTAAAAGCTAAACAGCTTATTAATACTATAAGCCAGTTTTTGCATTCTTGAAGTAAACCATCCACCCGTCCACTTCTTCCGATTGCCCCTGTTCTTGGCTCCCCAGAGCAGCAAACCAACACTGGTAGCATAAGCGGGGTCGCAAACGGCATCAGTAATACCGGAAACATGGGTAGGAATACCAACCCTGACCGGCAGTTTCAGTATTTCACGACCCAGTGTCTCTATACCGGATAAGTTAGAGCTGCCACCGGTAAGAACCAGCCCAGCCGGCACAAGTGCCTCATAATCAGAGCGAGGCATCTCAAGCAAGATAAGCCTCAGTATTTCCTCAACACGAGCGCGGATAATGTCGCACAGGTCCTGATAGGATATACCATGTCCATCCTCTGATATCGGGCTGGGAGTCTCCATCCTGCTCTCATAGACCGGCATAACACTTCCATACCTCTTCTTCATCTCTTCAGCTACCTCAAAAGGCAATCCCAGACCAATGGCAACATCACGGGTAAGCTGATAACCGGCTACTGGAAGTATGGCGGAATGCCATATACTCCCGTCCTTGAAAACACAGATATCCGTGGTGCCGCCACCGATATCAGCCAGAATAACGCCGACTTCTTTCTCATCCTGTGTCAATACCGCTTCGCTTGAAGCCAGGGGCTCCAGCACCAGGTCATCAATATCAATGCCAATACCACGGATACACTTTACCAGATTTTGGATGGAAGTCGCCGCCGCTGTAACAATGTGTGTTTCAACATCCAGCCTGAAACCGTGCATGCCCACCGGGTTCTTAACTCCGACTTGCCCATCAACAGCATACCCACGGGGTATAACATGCAGCAGTTTCCTGTCGCTGGGAATCCTGATGCTCTGAGCGGTATTAAGCACCCGCCTGAGGTCATCAGGGCGTACCAGCCGGTCATTACGGGTAATAGCAACCACTCCCCTGTTGTTTACCGAGTCGACATGCCTTCCGGTAACGCCGACAAAAGCCGAATCCACCTTGTAATTGCAAGCCTGTTCTGCTTTACTGACAGACTCTCGGATCGCCTCTCTGGCGTCCTTGATGTTGACCACCAAACCCTTATGCAAACCATGAGACGGGCTGACACCAACACCGACAATACGGACGCCCATATTGTCACTTACTTCGGATATGGTGGTGCATATCTTGGTGGTTCCTACATCAATTGAGGTTATTATAGAACGCTTATCCATCTGACTCCTCCTTTTTTATAACTATATTCAGACTCCCTTGAGTTTCTTATTTTCACATCTCTAAACCTCCCCGTTCGGGTATTCTTTTAATTAATTAACTAAAGAAGCTTTCTTTAATTTTTTAAATAGAAACTTCTTGCGCCACGCCCCGGTATCTACTTTACCTAAAAAACACAACCGTTCAGCCGTTTCAAACCATTCTTCATTAGTTACGACACGCTCGACTACTCTCAATTTGGCACTGCGGCTACGCGGATTTATTTTAACCTCCTCTATAGAAGGGGAAATGGCTTTCTTTGTTATCAACCTGAGGCGGGCGGTATGATTACAAGTGCAACTCATTGACTGCGGTGGGCAAATACAGTCGCTTGACTCCTGTTTGAAAAATCTCTTTACAATGCGGTCTTCCAGAGAGTGATAGCTGATGACAACCAGTCTTCCCTCAAAACCAAGCAGATTCACAGCCTGTTTCAGTACCAGCTCCAGATGCTTCAGTTCATCATTGACCGCTATTCTAAGCGCCTGGAATGTCTTTGTCGCCGGGTGGATTTTACCCCTCCTTGAGCCAACAGCCCTTTCTACAAGCTGTGCCAGTTCAAGGGTGGTCTTTATGGGACGTTCATTCATAATATATCTGGCTATACGGCGGCTATAGCCTTCCTCGCCGTATTCCCAGATAAGCCGAGCCAATTCAGCCTCGGCAAAAGTGTTAACTATATCGGCTGCAGTAATCTCCTGGTCTGGATTGAAGCGCATATCGAGGGGCGCTCCATACTGAAAACTGAAACCTCGGTTACTTCCGTTTAGTTGTAGAGAAGAAAGCCCCAAGTCAAACAGTACACCATGGACCGGCTTAAAATCATTCTTAATGCAGATAGCTTCCAGATTAACGAAGTTATCATTAACAAGCAGCACAGAGCCGCCATAGGCTTTAAGCCTCGTTTGTGCAACTTTTATTGCTTCGGGATCGGCATCTATACCTAACAGCTGTCCGCCGGGTGCGCTGTGCTCCATAATAGCAGCCGCATGTCCGCCGCCACCGAGGGTGCAATCTATGTAACGTCCGCCAGGCTGAATTGATAGTGATTCTATAGCCTCCTTTAGCATTACCGGGGTATGATGTGAAGATATTATCATCTCCACTAAACCCCTTCGTGATCCTCCAGGCTCTCTATAATTTGCCACATCTGCTCCTTGCTGGTAGCCTTCTCTTCCTCCCAGTGAACGCTGTTCCACAACTCTAGATAATTGTTGGTGCCGATGACAACCACTTCATCTACAATCTCGGCATTTTCACGCAACGATGCAGGAAGGCTGATTCTACCCTGTCCATCCAGACTAAGGTAAGAAGCGGTGGCAAATAGAGCCCGGTTCAACTGCCTCAATTTACTGCGGGTAACAGTACCGCCGGTAAACGAAGTGGCTACTTTCTTCCACTCCGATACCGGATAGACAGTAATACACTTCTCTACTCCCGGTATTAATACCACTCCGTCTTTCAGGTGAGTCCTGAAGCGAGGGGGGAGGGGAATTCTACCCTTCTCGTCTATCTTGTATTCATACTCACCGAAAAACATATACATTACCCTCTTTGTGCTCTACGAAACCTATCAACCGTTGGAATTAAATACAATTCCCTACTTCCCCACTTCATCCCACTTTCTACCATTCTACAACACTTTGACCTACGTTTGTCAATACTTTTACAACAATTTTTTTGGAATTTAATAATTTTCCCTATATACCTGCTGTTATGGTAAAATAGTACTCACTTTAACACAGCCACAATTAAGTCATAAGAAGTTACTAACCCCGAATCACAGGAGATAAAAATTGCGAATTGACATTCTAACCCTGTTCCCTCAAATATTTGAGCAGCCGTTCAAAACCGGCATTTTCCAGCGGGCTATAGATAACGGGCTGGTTAAGGTCAATATCTACAACATCCGGGATTACACCCACGACAAACACCATATCGTTGATGATTATACCTACGGCGGCGGTGCTGGTATGGTATTGAAGCCGGAACCAATCTTTGAAGCGGTGGAGGATATAAAGAGGGGGACGGATGCAAAAGAAGATGAACCTTCTGTTATATTGTTAACCCCGCAAGGCCGTCCTTTTTCCCAGGCCGTCGCCCGGGAACTATCACACAACAACCACCTTATACTGATCTGCGGTCATTATGAAGGCGTTGACGAGCGGGTACACGAACACCTGGCTACAGACGAGATCAGTATCGGTGATTATGTACTCAGCGGCGGTGAGCCGGCGGCTATGGTGGTCATTGATGCCGTCACCAGGTTAATACCGGGTGTTCTCGGTTCGGAAGAGTCCCTTAAAGACGATTCGCATACAGACGGATTACTGGAGTATCCGCAATATACCCGCCCGGCGGTTTTCAGGGAGTGGCAGGTTCCAGATGTTCTGCTTTCCGGTAACCATGCCCGGATAGCAAAATGGCGCCGCCGGCAGTCTATTCTGCGTACTCTGAAGCGTCGCCCGGAAATGCTTGATAAGGTTAAACTGAATACGGAGGAAAGACGGCTCATAGACCCGTCAATAACCGCAGCACCGGAAACAGAACTTGATAAATAACGCAGATAATGCTTTACTATATATGATATAAAGGAGTCCTGCATAATGAATACGGCATCACTTGTTGAAGTAAAACAAAACCCCGATATCCCCACCCTGTCCCCCGGCGACACGGTAAAAGTCAGCACTAAAATCATGGAGGGTGACAAGGAGCGCATACAGATATTTAGCGGGGTGGTAATCAAGATGCGCCAGGGTGCCGATGGCGGCAACTTCACTGTAAGGCGGGTAGCTTACGGTGTCGGCGTCGAGCGTACTTTTCCATTCCTGTCGCCACTGGTTGCAAAGGTAGAAATAACACGCCACGGAAAAACTCGCCGTGCCAAGCTTTATTACCTGCGCGGTTTAAGCGGCAAAGCAGCCAGAATCAAGGAAAAACGCGTAATAAAAGAAAAGAAGTAGAGACAGGTTCCGGCTGGATAAAACAGGCATTAGTCTGTGTCTTTAAGCTAAAATTCTATTGGAGTGCATCCATTGCCCTACGCTGAGGTTAGTGTTAGTTCACCAATAGCCCGGCGGCAGACCTTCAGCTATAGCATTCCCGACAGCTTAAACGTTGACATAGGGCAGGCAGTTTGGGTTCCCTTCGGCGATAAGGTCCTTCAGGGCATAGTTTTAGAACTGAGCCGGTACCCCTCGGTTGAACAAACCAGAGAGATTATCAGCGTTATAGATGACAACCCGCTGCTATCTCCAGCCCGTGTAAAACTGGCCCGCTGGTTAAGTGAATACTATTTATGCCCGCTTTCCGACGCCATTGCCCCCCTGCTGCCACCCGGATTTGAGCGCAAAACTACCACCTTCATCTCAGTAACGGCAACCGCCGATGATTACGATTTATCCTCCCTCTCCCCACCGCAAGGGCAGGTTTTGGAAACAACCCTCAAGCAGGATAAGGTAAGCCTTGGGCAACTGGAAAGATTACTGGGTAAAAAAAGAGCCCAGGCGATAGTATCGCAACTTGTGACACGCAACCTCATCACAAGAAGCCATCAGATTGAGCCTGTAAGAGTAAAACCAAAGGAAGAACAATTCCTGAGCCTGGCTATAAATACAGATAAGGCACAACAGGAAATAACAAACCTGTATAACAAAAAGGCTGCCAGGCAGGCGGCTTTACTTGATTTACTGGCAAAGTCCGGCTCTGTATCCAAAACTGAAGCCGTTAAAAGCACCGGCTGCCAGACGGATACAGTCAGGACTCTTATAAAAAAGGGATTTGTTAAAATACAAAATATTGAGGTAAAACGCCAGCCCATAGACTACCGAAATATAAAACCGTCATCGCCACTCAAGCCAACCGCCAAGCAACAAGAGGCCCTTGAAACCATTAAAAAGAGCCTGCGGCAGAATGAAGTAGCCACCTTTTTACTTCACGGGGTTACCGGCAGTGGCAAGACGGAGGTCTATTTGCAGGCTCTGGCTGAAGTATTGAAATTGGGCAAACAGGGTATTATGCTGGTACCCGAAATCTCACTCACTCCCCAGGCTATAGAGCGCTTCGCCAGCCGTTTTCCACATAAAGTTACCATTATACATAGCCGCCTTTCCCTTGGGGAACAGTTCGACCAGTGGCGGCAGATAAGAGACGGCAAGTTTGATGTCGTCATTGGGGCGCGCAGCGCCATCTTCGCCCCACTGGCTAATTTAGGTTTGATAATTATTGACGAGGAACATGAATGGAACTACAAACAGGATATATCACCCAGATACCATACCCGGAGTGTTGCCCGAAAACTAGCCGAGCTCGGTAAAGCGGTGGTTATCCTGGGCAGTGCCACCCCAGACGTGGAGACCTATTATCACGCCCAAATGGGAGAATACCACCTGATTGAGCTCCCCGAACGGATTACCCCACGGGAAGGTTCAGCCCTACCCCGGGTTGAATTAGTCGATATGAAAGATGAGCTGAAAGCAGGCAACAGGGGTATTTTCAGCCGCTCTCTCAAAACGGCAATAGATAAAGCCATCGGCAATAAGGAACAGGTAATATTATTTTTCAACCGGCGGGGGGCGGCAACCTTCATCCAGTGCCGCAACTGCGGCACGGTACTGCAATGCCGCCGCTGCCAGGTCTCACTTAAATATCACTCTGCCGAAGACGTCCTCGTCTGCCACCAGTGCAACTATCGGCTGCCGGTGCCACAAACCTGTCCCCATTGCCACAGCAATCGGCTAAAGTTCCTCGGCTCCGGCACGCAAAAACTAGAAATGGAAGCCAGCCTTATCTTCCCACACGCCAGAATACTGCGCTGGGATAGTGACGCCATCCATGGGAAACATACCCACCAGGAAATCATGAACGGTTTCCGAAACCACGAAGCCGATATACTTATAGGCACCCAGATGGTAGCCAAGGGACTTGATTTGCCCCGGGTTACCCTGGTCGGAGTGGTCAGTGCCGATACCGGGCTCAACCTGCCCGATTTCCGCGCCGGCGAAAGGAGCTTCCAGCTTCTTTCCCAGGTGGCCGGCAGAGCCGGGCGGGGTATACTGGGCGGCAAGGTTCTCATCCAGACCTTCTATCCCCAGCACTACGCCATCCAGGCGGCATTAGAACATGACTACGCTTCTTTCTACAATAAGGAGATTGCCTACCGCCGACAGCTTCACAACCCCCCCTTCTCCCGGATAGTCCGCCTTACTTACAGCCATACAAACGATGCCCTTTGTCATCGAGAAGCAGAGCGAATGAAGCGGCTACTAACCGCAGAGATAGACGCCACCGGAACCGGTGATATCAGCCTGATTGGTCCGGCGCCGGCATTTATTCAGCGGCTAAGGGGCAGGTTTCGCTGGCAGCTCGTTCTCCGCGGTATCGATATATCCACCTTCCTTTCCCAGGTAGATATCCCTGCGGGATGGGCGGTGGATGTTGACCCCATAGGACTTGCCTGATTGATTAAGGTATACCAAAGAATAAATAGAGACGTAGCGAAATATGGGGCAAAATCTCATTAAGATATAAGGGTTATCGAGTTTAACCTTAACGCTTTATCTCGTTTTGATTCTTTCTGTCATTATTTATTTCTTTTTCCATACTCTTTTTTAATTACAGGATTCAGCTTCTTCATTCCATTCAGGTCGTCAAGTTGTTTCTGTAACTCCCGGTCAAGTACGCGCACATAGCCAAAATTGGGTACAATAGATACTTCTTCCTTATGCCTTCGTTCTGGTTTAGCCTTTTTCGCCATCTGTTTATTCCTTATAAATCTTATAAATATAATTCATCTTATGCTTCTTTGGGAACCCACCATAACCACCTCCTCAGAGGTCAGGTAGAACAGGTCATCCAGCCTGCAATCCGGGAAGGCTTTTATTGCCCCGACAATAAAACTTTGATTGATGCCGCGCTTACCCTCTTTCACCCGATAAATCTGGCTTACCGATATCCCCATCGCCTGTGCCATCTCCGATAGATTTCTATAATTCGGGCGTTTCAGGTCAAAAACCTTTGTTTTAACTATCAAATCTATCACCCCCTATATGACTATAGGCTATATAAATAGCATATTATTTGCCTTTTGTCAATATCTTAATTAAATAATTATGCTTTTTTTAGCATAATTATTACCATATGGTGCTACATAGACTGCAACTATCCTCTTAAATGATTAAGAATGAAACGGGCTTCTTGCTGATTATTTTATATATTGCCTCTAGTCAAAATAAATATTTTTATTTTTCCTATTGACTTTTGCCATTTGGCGAATTATAATAACCCCATTATGAGTACAGAAATCAGTCTCGGTGAAATAATCAGGCAACAAAGGGTTACAATGCCGCTAACACTGCAAGAGCTTGCCGACCAAGCGAATGTATCACCATCCCACCTGGGTCGAATAGAGAGGGGTGAACGTTTCCCGTCAGCCCGTATTCTGCGGAAAATCGCCAAACCACTGGGTTTTGAAGAAGATGAACTGTTCACACTGGCCGGTTACCTGTCCCCTCAATCCGGTTCGATTTCAGAAGAACAACCAGGCTACAGCGGTAGACGTCTGGACCCGTATGTCTCCAAGGTATTATCCCAGGAGACTGTCGAGGTTCAGCATGCTGTCATTGGCATTCTCTCCATGTTAAAGAGTATTGCTAAAAACATAGCTAAATAAAACCGTCAAACACAGCTTCAGGTGATGCCCTATCTTCTTCAAGAACTACCTTGATAAATGAACGCCACTAGGGTATAGTTTAACCCTAGATGATGGTATCAGTTGAGGCAGATTTGAAATTATCGCTTAACCCTACGACTTTATCATTATTGTCCCGGGTAGAAGATTTCCTTTCCAGGCATGATACCCGGGCGTATGTTGTCGGTGGGTTCTTGCGCGATTTTATAATAAAGAGAAGTACAGCCGATATAGATATCGCCCTGGAAGCAGATGCGCTCCATATCGCCCCCCAGATAGCCGACCATCTTGGCGGTAAGTTTGTAGCTTTAGATGAAATGAATGGGGTAGGCCGGGTAATCCTGTCAGAGCCAGGAGAACATCCGGATAGCCGGCAATGGCAGATAGACTTTTCAACTATAGAAGATGGCATTGCACAGGATCTCGCACGGCGTGATTTCACAATAGATGCCATGGCTATCAGTCTGGATAAGATTGTAAAGGGCACAGCGACCTCTGAAATCATAGACCCCTTTAATGGCTTGGAAGACATCGAACGTCGAGTTATCAAAGCAACCGGCGATACGATTTTCAGGGAGGATGCGGCGCGCCTGCTGAGAGCGGTTCGTCTGGCTGCCGAACTCAACTTTATCATCAGCCCGGAGACGGAAACCCTGATACGCCAGAACTGCCACCTCATTACTACCGTCGCCGGAGAGCGGGTAAGAGAAGAGCTGTTGAAGCTGCTGGTGAACACCGATAGCAGTCAGCTAATGCTCTATCTTGATGACTTGGGTTTATTAACGGCGCTGATTCCGGAGCTTGCCGAGACAAAAGGGGTTGAGCAGCCTACAGAGCACCAGTGGAATGTTTTTAACCACTCGGTTAAGGTTATAGATGCTGCCGACTTTATCCTCAGAAAGGGGAACTGGGAGTATACCGGCAGAGAGGTGCTGGATTATATAAACTGGTCGGCAGAGCTGGCCGAGCATTTCGAACTCAAGGTTAGTGGCGGCAGCAACAGAAGGCTGCTTCTCAAACTGGCGGCATTATTGCATGATATCGCCAAACCGCAGACGAAAATGATAAACGCTCAGGGTAGAACACGCTTTCATGGCCATCCGCAACAGGGAGCGCCGATAGCCGCCGCTATTCTGGAAAGGCTTCGCTTCAGCACTAAAGAGGTAAAGCTGGTGGCGGCCATCGTGCGCCATCACCTGCGCCCGGTACAGACCAGCCATGGTGAGTTGCCCACAGGTAGAGCTATCTACCGCTACTTCCGAGATACCGATGACGCCGCCATTGATGTCCTCTTTTTCAGCCTTGCCGACCACCTGGCTACCAGAGGAGCGAATCTGGATATAGCAAACTGGCAGCAGCACACTTCTTTAGTAAACTATATGCTGGACCAGCATTCAACACAGAGGGGTGAGGTAACATCGCCAAAGTTAATCAGCGGGCACGATTTAATCAGAAACTTTAATCTCAAACCGGGGCCGGAGATCGGCAGAGTGCTCGAGGCAGTACGCGAAGCCCATGCCTGCCGGGAAATAACCAGCCGAGATGAAGCCCTGGCTTATGCTGACCACCTGCTATCATCGAAGAGGGGAGATTAGCGCTGTCTTTCTATGAAGGCAGTTTTATTATAGAGATATGAATTCAAAAAATCTTCTGGTTTTACTGACAATAATTGTCATATTTACCCTGTCTCTCCTCACCTTACTGCCGATTGACAAGGGGCTGCTGGGTGGCAAGGAAATATTGCTTGGCTTAGACCTTCAGGGCGGTATCCACCTCGTTTTTCAGGCTGACCTATCCGGTGTCGAAGCAGGCAAGGAAGATGAAATCATCGACGGGGTAGTGGCGGTCATCGCCAATCGCATAAATCCACTGGGAGTAACAGAACCGGTTATTGGCAAACAGGGAACGGACCGCATAGTAGTTGAACTGCCCGGTCTGGATATTACCGATGTTCAGAAAGAGCGCATCGGCAGAACGGCGCTGCTTGAGTTTCGTGAACTTGTGATTGAAGACGGAGAAGAGAAATGGATACCGACTACAGGTACCATCGACGGCGAGGAGAAGGTGCTGAACAGCAGTTATTTCAAGAAAAATACCTTCGTCACCAGGAATGATTTTGGCAACATATTTCTTGTCTTTGAATGGAATGAAGAGGGCAGCCAGCTTTCAGAGCAGATTACCAGCCGGCTACTGGGCAAGCCGCTGGGTATTTATGAGGGCGATGGACCCTTGATAGGGGAGGATGGATACCCTATTGCTCCTATCATCCAGGCTGTAATTACCGACCGCGGCCAGGTTGAAGGCTTGAGTATGAACGAGGCAACCGAACTATCAAAACAACTGAATGCCGGGCGCCTGCCGGTACCCCTGTCAATCATCTACGAAGAAACCGTTTCACCGGCGCTGGGTGCCGACTTCGTCGAGTTAAGCGCAAAAGCGGGGATTATAGGCATAGTACTGGTTATGCTGTTTATGACGCTTTATTACCGTCTGCCGGGGCTGGTCGCTTCTCTGGCTCTTATCTTTTACGGCGTGGTAATGCTCGCCCTTTTCAAGCTAATCCCGGTTACCCTCACGCTGGCCGGCATCGGCGGTTTTGTTCTGTCCATCGGCATGGCGGTAGATGCCAATATTCTTATCTTCGAGCGGATGAGGGAGGAATTGCAAGCCGGACGGACTCTGGGGGCGGCTACAAAAGCCGGCTTTAACCGTGCCTGGACGGCTATAAGGGATAGCAACATCACTACATTTATCGTCTGTTTAATCCTGATCTGGGTAGGCAGCCAGATTGTTGCCGGTGCCCCTGTACAGGGATTCGGTTTTACCCTGCTTATCGGTGTCGCCGTAAGCATGTTCACCGCCATCATAGTCACCAGAACGCTGCTTCGACTTTTCGTTGGTAGCAAAATAGCCAAAAGAACAGATTTATTCAGCCCTTATCTTGGAAGAAAAGATGTTTGATATTATAGGTAAAAGGTTTCGCTTTTTTACTATCTCAGGGATATTAATCCTTATATGCATTATCTCCCTGTTCAGTTTGGGCTTAAAAGCCGGCATTGAGTTCAGCAGCGGCTCGCAACTGACACTTAGCTTTGATAATCAAGTTGAAGCCTCTGAACTCAGGCAAGAACTGAAAGACTTGGGGTATACCAGCACTATTGTCCAGACCACCGGGGGCGGCGATGTCCTGATCCGTACAACCATACTGAATACGGAGGAAAAAGAACAACTGAAAACAGATTTAGCTAGCCGCTTCGGTACACTTACTGAAAATGGCTTTGTAAATGTAGACCCGATAACGGCCGGCCAGACGGTAAATATCGCCGCCATTGCCGTAGCCTTAGCCGCCGTCGGTATTATGATTTATGTCACCTGGGCATTCCGCCGTATGCCCAAACCCTTCCGCTATGGCACCTGCGCCATAATAGCACTGCTACACGACGCGCTGGTGGCGCTGGGGATATTTTCCATCCTCAGTGGTATCCTGGGTTGGGAGGTCAACCTTATGTTCATAACCGGTATCCTAGCGGTAATCGGATACAGTGTTAATAATACTGTTGTAATATTTGACCGGATACGGGAAAACCTATCCCGCAGTGGAACCTCTGATTTTAAAGCTGTTGTTAATAATAGCCTTGTCGAAAGCCTCACCCGTTCTATAAATACAAGCCTGACCACTATAATCGTTGTGCTTGCATTGCTCCTTTTTGTCGGCTCAACAATTCAGAACTTCTCGGTAGTGCTGCTTATCGGTATTATTGCCGGAACTTTCAGCTCACTTTTCATTGCCCCGTCGCTACTGGTAGTCTGGGAGAGCGGTGAATGGCGCCGCTTTATCCGGTGGCTACCACTTCTAAAAAATAAACAGTAGGTAATAAGGCATGTTTTCTACCAGAAGAGGGGCTACCTGGCTTGCTCTTATAGTCATACTCGGGTTGGTAATACTCAAGTTTGCCATAGCTCTTGTAACCGGCAGCATCAGTATTTTTGCCCAGACAGCCGACAGTTTCCTGGATGTGATTGCCGTACTTATCGCTTTCTTCGCCATAAGGATGTCCGTTAAGCCGGCTGATGAAGACCATCCTTTCGGTCACGGCAAGATTGAGAATATATCGGCTGTTGTACAGGCAATCCTGATTTTTACTGCCGGCGGATTAATAATATATTCGGCGATTAACCGGATTATATCTGAAGAAGCTATAGAGCTTACCGAGGCCGGTATAGGAGTAATGGCAGTCTCTATAATAGCCAGTATCCTTCTTTCCCGCCATCTACTAAAGGTATCAAAGGCTACCGATTCACTGGCACTTGAGGCGATTGGCCACAATATTGCCGCCGATGTCTATTCTGCAGCCGGAGTGATGGTTGGGCTGGTGGCGATTCGCATTACCGGCCTTGTTATACTTGACCCCATTATTGCCCTGGCTGTCTCTATAATTATTTTAAAATCAGCCTTTATTGTGGCAAGAAAGTCATTCCACGACTTGATGGATACCAGCCTGCCCAAATCTGAAGAGGAAGAAATAGCATCCTGTTTAAAGGAACACTCCGGTCAGCTGGTTGGCTTTCACAAACTGCGTACCCGCAAGGCGGGCAACCAGCGCTTTATTGACCTGCACCTGATAATGCCCAGAGGCGCCAGTGTCGAGGAAGCCCACCGTATATGCGACCATCTGGAACAGGACCTGGAAGACAGGCTAACAAACACAAATGTAACCATTCATGTAGAACCATGCGGCGTAGAGTGCGACCAGTGTTCTGTCGATTGTAACCTGCGAAGAAAAACCACCTAGGACAGGTTATGTATTTCCTTTACCTGTTGTATCAGGGCGGTGATATCGGGTGCTTCAACCTCAAATGGCAATTGCCCCAGTTTATCTTCAATATCTTTTTTACCCAGCAATACTTCAAAGGTAGCCCTCACCGAAGCTGATAAAGCGGTCAGGTTGTAGCCACCCTCCAGGCTGAAAACAAGGCGCCCGGAGCACACCTCGTCAGCTATCTGTTTTATAATTTCCACCATTTGGGCGAAACCGGCAATGCTTATCTGCATGCCAGCCAACCCGTCAGACCAGTGGCCATCATAACCGGCGGAGACCATAATGAGCTGCGGTTTGAAACGGCGGATAACCGGAACAATAATCCGCTCAAAGACTTCTTTATATTGCTTATCACCACAGCCGGCCGGCAGCGGTATATTAACCGTAGTGCCTCTGGCTTTTCCTTCACCTGTTTCGTCTATTCTGCCCGTCCCCAGATAGTGAGGAGATTGATGAGTAGATATGTAAAGCACCCCGGGATTACTGTAGAAAGCATCCTGGGTGCCGTTACCGTGGTGGATATCAAAATCAATAATGGCGATACGTTCCATATTATACTTATGTAAAGCATATTTAGCAGCAACAGCCACATTATTAAACAGGCAGAAACCCATCCCCCTCCCACCGGTAGCGTGGTGCCCGGGAGGTCTTACCAGGGCAAAAACGCTATCCATACCCCCATCTATAACCGCATCAACGCCTGTTATAACGCCACCGGCGGCATAACAGGCAGCTTCATAGGAATCAGCCGATACCACCGTATCCAAATCAAGCTGCCCACCACCTTTTTCAGCCAGTTCCCTAACTTCAGAGATATACTTTCTTTCATGCACCAGGGATAGTTCCTCAATTGTGGCGGCTTTCGGTTTAATAGATACAAGCTGTTGCCAGGGACCCGTCCTTTCCAGATAACGCATAATCGCCAGCAGCCGGTTGGCATTCTCCGGGTGTTTTCCTGTATCGTGCTTGAGATATACAGGGTCATATACAAAGCCAACTTTCATCTTTTTGCTCCTTTGCCGATTAACTAAACCACCGCCCTAATACCAGACGCTATAAACCAGATACCGAAGCCAGCAAGCAAAAGACTGGAGGCGATAAATACCCACTCCTGGACTTTCCTGCCCCACAGTGAGTGTGTTTTATAGACAACCACCGCCACCAGCGAAAGCCAGAGCAAATCGCATAGCCAGTGAACAACAATAAACAGGGTTAAACCACCAGTGCCGAATTCAACGAACTTCATTACAAGCAGGCTGCCGACAGTCGCCCACCACAATATAAAAAACGGATTCAGCCCGCTTGTAATAATACCGGCAGTGAATGCATTGTAGGATAGGTCCTTGCCCTGGGTAACCACCTCGTTTCGGGAGCGGAACATGCCGATACCCAGCCAGATAATCATACCGCCGCCCAGTATGCTGAGTACAAGCTGGACTATGCTGTTTTCAAAGAAACGGGCAAATCCAAAATATATAAGCAGAATCAAGGGGACTTCGATAACGGCATGCCCCAGCGATATCCAGACACCAGTCCAGGGAGAGCGAAAGCTTTTAGCCAGCGCTACGGCAAACATGGGACCGGGCATCATTACACCGGATAATGAAACGACAACCACACTCAGTAAAACCGGTAATATATCTGGAAACATAAATACCCGCAAGAAATATTTTTCACATTATATCACCTATTGCCTTTTACCTCTCTTTTACAACTTGAGTCGGTAATATTTATAAACTATACTAGTCAATAGCAAAGTACCACGTAAGGAAAAGGGTAAATGTCTCTGGATTTAACCAGCATTGTCTCCCAGATAGAGGGGATGGCTGCCCAGCTCAAAGCCGGCAGCCAGGAGAGGCAACGGCATCTGCTGAAGGCAATGGCTATCCTCGGCGATAAGAATATCGACCTGGAAGGGTTAAAAAGAAAAACTGCAGCCAGCAAGACAAGCTGGCTGGTGGCTGAGCCGATAGAAAAGCTTGACAGCCACTACCCGGCACCGCCACCCCCGGATGAGTTCACCGTAATGGCTACCGACGGCTCTCAGATTGATGTTGACCGCCACCTTTCTGCCCGGTGTTATATTATAAACATAGGAAGCGTTATTCTGAATTACGGCTCAAATCCAGACGCTATACTAAACAGCTCTCCCAACCTGTACTCCGATGATAAAGACTTGGTTATGGCGCCACCAGACGGCAGGGGGCGTGAGCAACCGATAGAAGGAGCGCTACTGGGCATCAAGCGCAGCGTTGAGGAATGCAACCGGCTTGCCGCAATGACGGCTGAGATACCGACCGGGACTTCGGCACTGGCACTGATAGACGGCTCGTTAATTCTATGGAGCCTTGTAAGCAAGGATTACCCCGAATTTGTCATTGAGGAGCTTTTAGACAGGGGTTTCATCCGTTGCCTGGATGAAATTAAAAAACTGAATAAAGACAGGAGGGTGGCTATCGCCAGCTATATAAGCTTCCCCCGCTCGACCGATGTTGTCAATACATTAAGGGTGGCTATCTGCCCCAACGAAATCCCCGACTGCGACCGTTATTGTGCCGAAATCGCCGCCGGCAAACGGGAATGCGATGTTGTAACCGGTGTCCGCGACCGGGACCTATTTTCAAATCTGCTGGCTGATGGCGAAAGGTCAGCGTTATTCATAAGCCGCTCCTCCATCGTAGAAAAACGCTACGGCAGGCACCGCATCCATTTCTTCTACCTCAGGGTGGATGATGAGATAGCCCGCATAGAGATTCCACAATGGGTGGCAACGGATAAAAACTTACTAAATCTGGCTCATTCCCTGGTTCTGGACCAGTGCCGGCGCGGGCATGGCTATCCGGTGGCGCTATCCGAATCCCACGAGCAAGCGGTGGTAACCGGTGCCGACCGCGTAAACTTCCAGCAATTATTAGAGATATCTCTTGCCGAGGAACATATATCACTAACCACCTCTGCCAAGAACCGCAGTAAGAAAACAAGATGGGTATAGGAGGAACTGATGCCAGACAGTAAACAATATCGTCTAGCAAGAAGGGCAAGACTGACAGGGCGGGTAATCGGGCTGGTTGCCGCTGGGTTCTCCCTTGTCTTTCTGGTTGCCGAAGTCATCGGCGGGGCTATGGCTGAAGATTCGGCGGGAGATGTAATAGCGGGTGTTTTACTGGCTATCCTCGTAGCAATTGCACTGGCTGGCTGTATTTTATCCTGGTGGCGAGAGCGTCTGGCGGCTATACTGTTGGTGCTGGTTGCCATCGGGCTTGGTATTCATATTGGAGTTTACGCTGGCAGAAACCACTTCCTCGCCTGGTCAATGGTGGGTTTACCCTACCTCGCCGCTGGAGGGTTACTACTTTACGCCTGGTGGCTGGAGAAGAAGGCGACTTTATAAAACTATAGGAGGCGATAAAATGGGCAGTAAGGGCAGAAAGAATGTAAAGAAACCCAAGCAGAAGAAGGATAAGAAAGAAAATAAAAAAGAGGGTACATAGAGAGGCTTTGCCTCTCTTATAAACCGTTTCCCCCTTCCATAGAACTTCTCCCTTTCCTAAAGGGAGATTGAGAGGGATTTGCCCGGGGAGGGGGATAAAGGGGATGGAGTTATTATGAAAGAAAAAGCGCAAAGAGCGGGCGAGGTTATCGAAGCCAGCACCACCGGTTTTATTGCCCAGTGCTATGAGCTCTACCGGCTGCCGCCACTGGGCAGCCTTGTTAAAACAAATAACGAAGAACTTGAGCTTTATGCCGTGGTCTGTAACGCCACTACAAGCAGCCTTGAGCCGGGGCGGAGGCCCATTGCCCGGGGCAAAGATGAAGAAAGCGAAGAGGCAATCTACAAATCCAGCCCCCAGCTTGAAAAGCTGCTCAAAAGCGAGTTCAGCACCCTGGTGGTGGGGCACAAGACAAATGGTAAAATCAACCACTACCTGCCGCCGGTACCAGCCCGCATCCACAGCTTCGCCTATCTCTGTACAGATGAAGAGGTGAAGGAATTCAGCCAATCCTTTGGCTTTATCAACATACTGCTCAATGCCAATCCCTCCCTGCCCCAGGACGAGCTGGTAGCCGCCTGTCTTCGCCAAATGAGCCGGGTACAGGATGATAGCCACGGATTTCTAGTAGCTGCCGGCAAATACCTGGCTAGCCTGCTCGGCGGTGATTACAAACAGCTAAAATCTATCCTGGAAAGGATAAAGCAATGACGCAGCACAATAACAGACTGGGTATCGTTGTCTCTGGTTCGCTGAACAAAGGGGTAGAGGTGCGGCTGGACGGTGGTGTATCGGTGGAGGATATGGTGGTCGGGCGCTATGTAACCATAGAGGGGAAGAAACGGCGCTTCTTCGGTATGATAAATGATGTCAGCCTGGGAGTTACCGACCCCCACCTCACCCTGACGCCGCCGGATACAGCCGACCCTTTCCTGACTGAAGTACTGGCTGGCACCAGCACCTACGGGCAGCTACAGGTAATGCCCTATCTCACTATAAGTGGTGATGTTGCCAGTTTGGTTGAAGGCCCGCAACCCGTAAAAACAATCCCCAGCCATTTTTCGATGGTCAATCTGGCACAGGATAGCGATATAGAGCTTGTCTTCGGCAAGGAGGATAGGGAAAGGTTCTGGATAGGTAATCCGCTGGATATGGAGACAAAACTGTGTCTCAATCTGCCCGAACTTGTAAAACGCTCCAACGGCATCTTCGGCAAGAGCGGCACCGGCAAGACCTTCCTTACCCGCATGCTGCTTATCGGCATGCTGCAAAAGGGCGCCTGTGTCAATCTGGTCTTCGATATGCACAGTGAGTATGGTTGGGAAGGAAGCAGTGAAAAAGGGCGAAAAGTCAAAGCCCTTAAGCAGCTCTTTCCGTCAAAGGTAGCCGTATTCGCTCTAGATGAGGAAAGCTCAAGACGCCGCAAGGTCAGCACCGACTTTATCGTCAAGATAGGTTACGACGAGATAGATCCGGAGGACATATCGCTGCTGCGTCAGACGCTAAACCTCACCGACCAGGCAGTCGAAGCCGTTTACCAGATGAAACGCCGCTTTGGCAAAGACTGGCTGCAACGCACCTCGGAACTGGATGACTCCGAGGAAACAAAGGAGATATTAAACCAGCTTAATATACATGATAGCACCTTTCAGAACCTGCAGCGGGGGCTCAACACCATCCGGCGGCTGCCATTCATACAGCAGCAGGCTTCCCAGAAAGCGGTACAGCAGGTATTGGAGTACCTCGGGCGGGGGACAAACGTAGTGCTGGAATTTGGCAGATATACCGACATCACCGCCTATATACTGGTAGCCAACCTGCTCACCCGCCGTATCTATTCTCAGTACCGGGAGAGAACGGAGAGGGCAATGGCAGAAGGCATCGCCTACCCTACCCCGCTGGTCATCACTATAGAGGAGGCACACAAGTTCCTCAACCCGGAGGTAGCCGGGCAGACAATCTTCGGCACCATTGCCCGTGAAATGCGTAAATACAATACCACCCTGCTGGTAATAGACCAGCGCCCCAGCGGCATCGACGACGAGGTTATGTCACAACTTGGCACCAAAATAACCTGCCTGCTGGATAATGAGAGAGACAGGGACAGCGTCCTTGCCGGCACTCCTGGCAAGGGAGAGTTGAAATCGGTGCTAGCCAAACTGGCATCCAAACAGCAGGCACTCATCTTCGGTCATGCCGTGCCGATGCCGGTGGCTTTCCAACCCCGCGAATACGGCTCCGCCGAATCATATAAAGGTTTTATGAACCCTGATGAGAGTGATGAACAGGCGGAAAAGGATATAGAAGAGCTATGGGATTGAGATGAAAAAAAGAAAGGTTGGACTAGCTCTGGGCGGTGGCGGCGGCAGGGGAATGGCTCATATCGGCGTCCTTGAAGTCCTGGAAAAGGAGAGTATCCACATTGATATGGTTGCCGGCACCAGCGCCGGCGCTGCCATCGGCGCCCTCTTTGCCCAGGGTAAAAACGCCGATGATATAAAGGCATTAGCCAGAAACTGGGACTGGAAACACCGAGCCCAGATTATAGACCTGGCTCTATCAAAAAGTGGTTTTATCGCCGGTAAGAAGGTTAAGGAGTTCCTGAAATCAATCATCGGCGACGTAGAGTTCAGCGATCTGAAGCTGCCTTTCGCCTGCGTTGCCACCGATGTTATAACCGGCGAAGAGGTGGTGATCAACCAGGGCTCGGTGCTGGAAGCCGTCAGAGCCAGTATTTCGATGCCGATAATATTTACTGTTGTTAAATGGCAGGGCAGATATCTGGTTGATGGTGGACTGGTGAACCCGGTGCCGGTAAGTGTGTTAAAGGATATGGGGGCAGATTTTATCATTGCCGTCAATGTAACTCCGCGTATGTCAATCAAACAGGAACGAGTCTATCCGGGGGAAACAACCATAAAAGAGCCGAATATATTCAATATTATAATGAAGATGTTCAGCATCGCTAATTCCCAGCTAGTCGAAGCCAGCCTCGAAGGTGCCGATGTAATAATTGAGCCCCGCCTGGAAGGTATTGGAAT
Source organism: Chloroflexota bacterium (assembly GCA_043819155.1). GTDB lineage: Bacteria > Chloroflexota > Dehalococcoidia > Dehalococcoidales. Next base: position 47,863 of record JBDRFC010000001.1, read on the forward strand.
TGGTGATTTTAACCATATTGATAAATGTATTCTTGAAGGTGGTCTTTCTGCAATCGACGCCGTCATTAAAATAAAAGGGTTGTTAGCCGCCTGATATTGTGAATTGCTAATGAAACTGCGGCATTGCTATAATAGTTACACGGGGCTGTAGCTCAGTCGGGAGAGCGCCTCCTTTGCAAGGAGGAAGTCAGGAGTTCGAGTCTCCTCAGCTCCACCAAAGGTCACTTTTGCAAAACCAGTCTGCTCCCTCCCATTATTTACTCCAGCGAGGTTTAACCGGCAAAATATTTTCCTCGACTTCAAGTCCTCCGAAGGTACGATCTTAATCCCAAGCTTAGCTACTAAGTCAACCTTCTCCTTGAAAGTCGACTCCATCAGATTTCGATCCCTGATAGCTTTCAGTTCCCTCCGTAACATCTCAGCCTCGATAGTGCTGAGATTTCTATTCGCCATTTGATCACCAAGTTTTTGAATTTCCGATTCTGCCCTAGCAATCGCTTGACGGTATTCGGTAAGTTTAGCCTGGACTTCATCCGTTGTGTAGAAACCCTTCTCCCATCCCTCCTGTACCTTACTTATTCGTGTTTTTATCTGGCTAATTTTCAGTTGCTCCATTCTGATGAGCTTTTCTAGATCCGCACTATGCGATAACTCTGCTACCATTTGCTTTTCCAACCAGGTGTCATTACCAAGCATGGCGCAAATCTCCTCCCAGATCTCATCGTCCCAAGTTCCCGGAACAAAACGGTTATAGATACAAGGGTTCTTAAGCCATGGGCAGTAATGTGCCCGACAGTAGTAATACACCTGGCTGCTGCCCCGCTTACGCAGTACTGACATCGGTTTTTCACATCTCGGGCAAAGCATCCGGGTTCGAAACAATGCTTGAATCCTTTTACCTTGCTTGCCCCTACCACGGCCTCTATCCCTGAGGTTTTTATTGGCTCTTAACCACAGTTCCTCGGTTATAAGCGATGGAACATCAAAAGTTACCTTCTCATCTTCGGGCTTCGGTCGGACAAGTGTTCTTTTTATACCCAGAGTCAAATCACCAAGAGGTTTTTCTGGATTGGGAACACGACCATTTGCATTGTATTCAGCTTTCCCAGTATAACACCTGCGACCAGCTATCTTGATTACTGTCTTGGGAGCCCAAGTTGTTCGGTAGGGAGGTTTAATCCCGATCTCATTCAATTTGCTGGCAACCCAATAGGCAGTACGACCTTCATCTCCGATCCAAATAAAAATCTGTATCACTACCCAAGCCGGACTCCCACATATTAGTTTTCCATCCGGTCCCAGTTCATCTATCTCCCACCAAGCACGGAGCACTTTAGCTCTGCCCGTCCGGGATTCGATAATCTTTTCGGTACGGTAAATGTAGCCATAGCCTGCTCTATGCGCAGGTGCTTTGCCTGAAAGAACGCGGGCAATATTCCCGGCCAAGGCATTATCACGGTTGCATTTCACCCTTAAAGCGTTTGCCTGGGCTTGGATGAGCCTGGTCGTCTGGCTTCCCCAATCTTCACCTCCAGGAGCGTCTCCATAGACCACCTGTACACCGTAGTAAGCACACTCTCTTTCGAAGGTTAATTGATGTAGAGGGTCTGCAGACAGGCGCCCTTGGAAAGGAATGATAATACCGATTATTCGTCTACCTGCTATCAACTCTCTTCGTAACCAAATCATACCAGGTCGATTTAAGTTCTCACTAGACTCTGCATCGTAATCGTATATGATGTATTCCCGTGGAACGAGGCTACCATTTTGCTTGGCCAGTCTAGCACAGGTAAGAAGATATTCTCCGAGGCGGTCATTCTCTGCTTGCTCTCTTGTCGACTGTCTTGCATATGCTACCCACCAATGATTCAGGTTCAAGTCGCATCCTGTGATGCCGAACCCATCCTCATAACCAGTTGTTTTGGACGCTTCACGAATATATTGATCTAAACGTTATTCATTCATAGCTGGTCTGCGTACCATTCTTCTACCTCCTAAATAACCAGTTTTGTATCCTAGAATTGTTATCGTCGGAAACTGAAGGCTGTACGAATTCCCACACTGTATCAGCCTCCTCGGTTTCCCTCTGCCCCTCCCTTACTAAAAAGGACCACAGGTAACGCATTTTAAATGCGGTTTCCAGTACCTTGGCTTGATTAGTTTCGGTATCTTCGCCGAAATAACGAACTGCCAAGTCGTGAACCTTAGCGGCCATGTCTTCACTCATTTGTACGTTTAGTTCTACCATTTTGATTACAGTATCTCCAAAAGCGCTTGAGGCAGTCTCTAACTAATCTATTTTCTGAAAACAAGCCTTGGCCGGGCCAAAGGCACTTAGCCTCCCTTTTAATCTGTTCTAACAATTCAGTGGTGATGTTAAATGTAAATTTTGGCATG
>JBDRFC010000002.1:0-11843 GCA_043819155.1 Chloroflexota bacterium
AAAGGATGAGACCATTGCCGTTTATGACCTGGGTGGCGGTACATTTGATATATCCATACTGGAGCTGGGTGAGGGAACCTTCCAGGTAAAGTCTACAAATGGTGATACCCACCTGGGTGGTGACGATTTTGACCAGAGGATGATGGACTGGCTTGTTGCCGAGTTCAAGAAGGACCAGGGAATAGACCTGCGGAAGGACAAGATGGCCCTTCAAAGGCTTAAAGAAGCTGCCGAAAAAGCGAAGTGCGAACTATCCACCACACAGCAGACGGACGTCAATCTGCCCTTCGTTACTGCAGATGCCAGTGGTCCCAAACATCTCAATATAACGCTTACCAGGGCTAAACTGGAGCAACTGGTGATGGAACTTGTCGAAAAAACGCTGGGTCCGTGCAAGCAGGCGATGAAAGACGCCGGTAAGACGGCGGCTCAGATTGATGAGGTGGTTCTGGTTGGTGGCCAGACGAGGATGCCGCTGGTACAGAAAAAGGTTAAGGAGTTCTTCGGCAAAGAGGCCCATAAGGGAGTCAACCCGGATGAAGTGGTCGCCATAGGTGCTGCCATTCAAGCCGGTGTGCTAAAAGGAGAGGTTAAGGATGTTCTGCTGCTTGACGTTACTCCGCTTACGCTGGGCATTGAAACCCTGGGTGGAGTTATGACGGCGCTTATCAACCGCAACACTACTATCCCAACCTCAAAGACACAGATATTCAGTACGGCGGCTGATAATCAGCCCAGCGTTGATGTCCATGTATTACAGGGAGAAAGACCGATGTCAGCCGGTAACCGGACACTGGGACGGTTCATGCTTGACGGTATACTGCCGGCGCCTAGAGGAGTGCCCCAGATTGAGGTCAGTTTTGATATAGATGCCAATGGTATCCTGAGTGTCAAGGCGGTGGATAAAGGTACCGGTAAAGAACAGAAGATAACGATTACCGCCTCCAGTGGATTGAACAAAGAAGAAGTGGATAAGATGCAGAAGGATGCCGAGGCACATGCCGCTGAAGATAGCAAGCGCCGTGAAGAAGTAGAGACAAAAAATACTGCCGATACAATGGCTTATACTGCCGAGAAGACGCTGCGCGAGCATAAAGACAAAATATCGGAGGATATGAATAAGGAACTTGAGGAGAAGATTAAGGAAGTGCGCTCTACACTGCAGGGCAGTGATGTTGAGGCCATTAAACAGGCAATGCAGGCGTTATCGGAGGCGATACAGAAAGTAGGCACTGCCGTTTATGGGCAGCAGCCACCCCCGGGCGGCGAGGCACCCCAGGATGGTGAAGCCCCACCTCCAGGCGGTGAAACCCCGCCGGGCAAAGAAGACGAAGGCACAGTAGAAGGTGAGTTCAGAGAGGTATAGGGTTTAAGGGAAGCCAGAGAAGGACTTCTGCGATATAGATTATTACATTGCTATTTAGGTGGGAGACAAAGAGAGGCGAAACCTTAATATATAGATAAAGGGAGGTTCGGAGGGGTACAGTCCCTTCGAACTGAATCCTCTCGCTCTCTTTACAGGAGAGGGTGACACAGGGGGTGAGGTAGATAATAAATCTATTCTTTTATTATCTATCCCCACCCATCACTTTTAGGGAAAGGGATACAGGGACGAAAAACTAACATGGCAGCAAAAAGAGATTATTATGAAGTACTCGGCGTTGATAAAAACGCCAGCGCCGATGAAATAAAGAAGGCTTTTCGTAAGCTTGCTTTCCAGTGCCACCCGGATCACAACCATGACGATGGCGCCGAGGGAAGGTTCAAGGAAGCGAACGAAGCCTATCAGGTGCTGGCAGACAGTGAAAAACGTGCTGCCTATGACCGCTTCGGGCATGCCGGTATTGACGGCTTCTCCGGCCGCGGCTTTGAAGGTTTTGGCTTCAATGGAATGGGTAGCATCTTTGAGGACTTCTATGACTTCTTCAGTGGTGCAGCCGGTAACACGCGGCAAAGGCAAAGGCAGGGTGCAGATTTACATCACAGGATAACAATCACTTTTGAAGAAGCGGCACTCGGCTGTAAAAAGGCTGTAAAAATAAACCGTATAGAGAGGTGTTCTCAGTGCCAGGGTAGCGGCGCAAAGCCGGGCAGCCATCTCGATAAATGCCCTACCTGCAATGGCAGCGGGCAGGTTAGGCATGTTCAGCAGGGATTGTTTGGCCGTTTTGCCAATGTTACCACCTGCTCTCATTGCTTTGGTGAAGGTAAAGTAATTACAGAGCCCTGTAGCCGATGCCGGGGGACCGGCCGAGAGAAGAAAGAACATGAAATAGCCCTAGAAATACCGGCCGGTGTTGATAATAAGAATGAAATACGGCTCAATGGCCAGGGCGATATAGGAGATAGAGGTGGCCCACCGGGCGACCTGTATGTAGCGATAAATGTTTTACCACACAAACTCTTTCACAGAGAAGGGTACGATGTTCTCTACGAACTGCCGGTTAACTTTGCTCAGGCGGCTCTCGGCGCCGAATTAGAAGTGCCTACTCTTTACGGCAAAGAAAAGCTAAAAATCCCGGCTGGCAGTCAGGCAGATGAGGTATTTCAGCTTAAAGGTAAGGGCATACCCTATCTTCGTCGTAATGGCAAAGGAAACCAGCTTGTTAAACTGCTACTGGTAACTCCGCAGAAATTGAATAAAAATCAGCGTAAGCTGTTTCAGGAGCTGGCTGAAAGTTTCACTTCGGATAAAAAAGGAAAAAGCTCTGAGTAAAAAAGCGGCTTTCTAGGCTTTAACACGCCTTCGACGCTTAAAGAAAGAAAAAAGCCTCCACTTGCGCCCTGATAATTCATGCCTGCCCTTAGTTCCCAGAAGTTCGGTTATTGCCTGGCGGGTGTCAGCGCCGTTGTAAAGAATGTGATACATTTTTTCAGTGATTGGCATCTCCAGTTTTAGGCGTTGGGCTATACTCCAGACGGCGGCAGTTGTGCTTACTCCTTCGACTACATCGGGCATTGAGGCTAGAATATCTTCGAGATTATATCCTTTTGCTAATTCCACGCCAACATAATGGTTGCGGCTCAGGGGGCTGGCACAGGTAGCTATTAAATCGCCGAGACCGGCTAACCCGGAGAGGGTAAGCGGGCTGGACCCCAGGGCAACGCTGAGAGCGGCCATTTCTGTTAACCCCCGGGTGATAAAGGCGGCTTTGGAATTATCACCATAACCCAGTCCATCAATCATACCGGCGCCAAGGGCAATTATATTCTTCAGGGCTCCACCCATCTCTACCCCGATGACGTCATTATTAGTATAAATTGAAAAATTGGGTGCCGTTATCAGTTTCTGGGCTTTCTTGGCTATTGCATTATCTTCTGCCGCCAGAACTGCTGATGCCGGTAGCCCCTGGAGTATCTCCCGGAATAGATTTGGCCCGGAAAGAATACAGATATTAGAGTGATAACCAGGCGGTATCTCCTCGGCGATTACCTGTGACATACGTTTGTTGCTGTCGCTTTCCAAGCCTTTGGCGGCGTTTATTATAAGCGTTGATTCTTTGATATAATCTTTTATCGCTTTCATATTTTGCCGCATGGTCTGAGATGGAACGGCAAGGATAACGGCGGCGGCGCGGGATAAAGCCTTTTTTGGAGAACTGGTAACTGATAACTGTGGCGGGAATATAACATGAGGTAAGCGGTGAGAATCAGGTCCCTTTTCCCTTAAACTGATAGCCTCTTCCTCAGTCCGTGCCCATAAACTGACATCAAGACCCTTATTTGCCAGAACAACTGCCAGTGTTATTCCCCATGTAGTGGTACCGATTACAGCAATCTTGGGCATATATTCAGCCTGTGTTTAACCTATGTTTTCAGCCAGAATACCGGAAGTATCACGCTAAAGCTTTATACTGATTTATTTGAATGCTAAGCTTTCTGGTCGAGTTTGCGTTCGTCGCCAGATAGCAATCTTCTTATATTATCCCGGTGGACAAATACAATAAGCAAGGTGCCCATAAGGGCGTAGCCAAGATATTCAATAGGGAGATTGTAAATAACGGTAAGCGGTATCAATATTGCGAAGACGCCTACCACTCCGATAATTGAGCCCAAAGAGGCAAAACCACTTAAACCGGCACCTATAATCACGGCTTCGCCGCCAAGTAATCCGGCTATCGGGAATAGGGCAATCAAGCCGCCTATGAAGGTAGCTACTCCCCTGCCTCCCTTGAATTTAAGAAAAATCGGCCATATGTGTCCGACAACGGCTGCCAAGCCGGCCAGAACCTGGGAAAGCAAGCCCAGACCGGAGCTGCCTATTATAATATAGTCATTGCCAATTATAAGACCGGCGAAGACTACCGCCAGAGCTCCTTTTGCTATGTCCAAGGCGGCTACCATAAGGAAGGCTTTACGGCCTAGCGTTCTCAGGACGTTGGTGCCTCCGGTCTTGCCGCTGCCATAATTCCTGATATCAATCTTGGCTTTTCGTCTGCTTACTATCAATCCGAAGGGAATAGAGCCTAAAAGATAACCGATGACGATAACCAGAATAAACTTGGCAATTATCATTTTTCACCCCTGGTTTTAAATACTAGCCGAAGCGGCGTGCCGTCAAAGCCAAAAGCCTGGCGAAGTTTGTTTTCAAGGTAACGCTGAAAGGAAAAGTGCATAATGCTGGTATCGTTAACAAAGAAGACGAAAGTCGGTGGATTTATATCGGCCTGGGTGGCATACAGGAGCTTCAGCCGTTTGTTGGCTTTTTGCGGCGGGTTGTGAGCAGATATCGCTTGCTGAAGAACGCTATTGACTTCAGCGGTAGTTATCCGCTTGAACCTCTCCTGATATATACTGGAAGATTGTTTTATAATCTTGTCTACCCCTTGCCCCAGCTTTGCCGAGATAAACAGCAATGGCGCATAGGATACAAATCTAAACTTGTTTCTAATATCCCTGGCGCACTCTTCTTTTGTTAAATCTTTAGCTATATCCCACTTATTAACCAGCAATATAATTCCCTTATCTGCTTGCTGGATATAGCCGGCGATATGTAAGTCCTGGGCTGTAACCAGCTCGGTAGCGTCCAGCAACAATAGAGCGATATCAGCGCGGTCTATAGCCTTCAGGGTGCGGAGTACGCTGTAACGTTCAACCCCGGTTTCTATACGTCCCCGCCGTCTGACACCAGCTGTATCAATAAATAACACACTTTGTCCGTTAAAGTCAAGTTTTGTGTCTAATGCATCACGGGTAGTGCCGGGTAAATGGCTGACAATAGCCCGCTCTCCGCCGGCAAGGGTATTAAGCAGCATTGACTTACCCACGTTAGGCCGGCCTACAATAGCCAGTTTCATAATGTCGGGTTCGGTTGTTACCGGTGGCACTGCTGGCAAGAGCAGTACTATCTTGTCAAGTAGTTCGTTAGTTCCACGCCCGTGGTAAGCGCTGATTGGCAATGGTTCGCCAAGTCCCAAAGTGAAGAACTCCACAGCTTCGCTTTCAAGGCGGTCGTTATCGGTTTTGTTGGCCACCAGCATGAGCGGTTTTTGTGATGTACGCAGCAGGTCTGCAATCTCCAGGTCGGTGGCGGTTATCCCATCCTTAGCATCAACAAGAAAGATAATTATATCAGCATCAGTTATGGCGGTTTTTACCTGCTCGTTTACTGCCTGGGTTATATCAGTGTCTGCTTTAAACTCAAGACCACCGGTATCCACCAAAGTGAATGCGGTTCCCTGCCAGCTGACATCGGCAAATATGCGGTCGCGGGTTGTCCCCGGCAGGTCGGCGACAATTGCCAGCCGCCTGCCCGCCAGGCGGTTAAGCAAGGTAGATTTACCCACGTTCTGCCTGCCGATAATAGCTACAATCGGTTTTGATGTCCTAGTTTCCATTTCAGGCTCTTCCTGCTCCAAATTTGTATAGGTGGCTGCCTTCAAAAATATTTCCTTCTAATTCGGTATTTTGTAATAGATTTCTATTTCTTTTCTTTGGCGATAGGAATTGCCAGTACCTCGTGTGCCAGTTTGACACTGGGTGGCTCTACTTCCGTATGGGCAATCTCCTTCATTTCACCGATTAGTTTCCTGAACTGCTCGGCGAAGGAGTTGTATTCAATGACAAACCTGTGGTATTGCTCAAGTGTTTCTGCCGGTAAAGCCATCTTCTGGGCAATCTCATAGAACTGCTCCACGAACTCGTAGTAAAGGCTGGTCATAAGCCACAGTTCGTTTAAGTAACTGCGCAGGTAGATAGTAAAGCGGCCGGTTTTAGTGTCGACCTCCAGCCGGCTGGTAAAACCGGAACACCAGGTGTTGAAAATGCGCTGTGACATATCACAGGCCCTGGCCCATTCCCAGAGCTTATGATCATCGGTTTTAAAAAGGCTATCTATTATGGCGAAGATAGACAGAGAGGAATCACCCATAAAGCGGCGATAGAAATATCCGGTCATCTGCCTTAGTTTATGTGATGAATTTTCAAGCTCTTTCTCCCTGGCGCCGACTACGGCAGTCACCAGGCCGATGACAAGAACAATTCCAATAATGGTGGCTAGAACTGCGATAGGCCATTCATATACATAGCCGATGATAGCCACCGCCGTTATTATAATCAATGCCCAACCGTGATAGGCTATAGCCTTTAAGACTTTCATAACTCCCCCTTTAGTATCCGGGCAGCGGTACCTCGAGGCCGCCCAGTATTGAGACGAGCAATGCTTTTGTAAGGTGCATCCTGTTCTCAGCCTGGTCGAATACGACGGAAGCCGGGCTGTCCAGTATGCCCTCAGTTACCTCTTCGCCGCGATGTGCCGGTAAGGGATGCATAAATATGGCGCCTTCTCTAGCCAGGGCAAGGAGCTTGCTATTCACCTGGTAGTCGGCAAACGTCTGCTGTCGTTTCTTAGATTCTTTCTCCTGCCCCATACTTGTCCAGACATCTGTATAGATTATATCAGCGTTTATAGCCGCCTGGGCCGCTTTTTCAGTTAAGACTATCTCAGAACCACTATCTATAGCGTAGCTTTGAGCCTTTTTCAGTATCTTTTCGTCAACATTGTATCCCTTAGGTGAGGCAATCCTGAAGTTCAAGCCGACAAGCGCGGCTGCCAGCAACAGGCTGTGGGCGATGTTGTTGCCGTCGCCGATGTAGGCCAGGGTTAAACCCTTCAGCCCCCCCTTCTTTTCGTAAATAGTGAACAGGTCGGCAAGTATCTGGCAGGGGTGTTCCAGGTCTGATAGGGCATTTATTACCGGCACATCGGTATAGCCTGCCAGTACCTCCAGGGTATTATGGGAAAAGGTGCGGGCGACTATAGCGTCAACATAGCGGTTTAATACACGGGCTACATCCGCAACCGATTCACGCTTTCCCAGCCCAACCTCGGGCGGAGAGAGGTAGATTGCCTGTCCGCCCAGTTGTCGTATTGCCACTTCGAAGCTAACGCGAGTCCTCAAAGATGGCTTTTCAAATAGCAATGCCAGCGTCTTGCCGCTGAGTGATGAGAGCTGGCCACTGGCTTTCATCACCATTGTGTCTGATATAAGCAGACTGATATCATCACTACTGAGGTCGGATATTGAAAGCAAATCCTTTCCCTTCAATTGCCCTCCGTATAAACCATTGTTTAAATATTATATCACAAATAATAAATAACGATAGCGGTATTATACTTTAAGTATGTAATTGCGGGATTGACACTATCATAGTGCTTGACACAACTGGAATACCTGCCTAATATAGTGGTGAAAAGCGGGAGGGCAGAGTTGACAACAAAAGAGAAGGTTAACGTATCGAGCAACGAGCTGGTGAGTAGGGTAAAGAAGCTCATTCGTGAAGGTAATATAAAGAGGGTGCGGTTGATCCACAAAGAAAAAACCCTGCTGGATATTCCGCTTTCGGTCGGGGCACCGGCGGCAGCGGTTGGTATTGTCGCCGCCCCGCTGCTGGTGGCGGTGGCTGCTATTGCGGCTATGGTTACGGAGTGCACCATAGAAATTGAGCGGGTAGAGAATAAAAAAGAATAGCGGTAACTCAAGCCAGTGCGGAGATTTATCCGAAGCTTGTGATGTACAGTATGGTTTTAACGTGTGGCTATATCAGCAAGAGCATGCTTTGTCTGCTATAATTAAGGTGTGAAAAAGCCCCTACTTTTACTTATAGATGGCAATGCCCTCCTTCACAGAGCCTACCACGTCATACCACCACTTACATTAAGCAAAACCGGTGAGATGGTAGGTGCCGTATATGGCTTTGCCAGTATGCTACTCAAGGCGATAAGTGAGTTAAAGCCGACGCACTATGCCATTGCCTTTGATAAGAAAGGTCCCACTTTTAGACACCGGCTGTATGAGCAATACAAGGCACACCGCCCGGAAACCCCTCAGGAACTGGTAGATCAGCTTGGTCGGGTGAGGCAGCTTGTTGAGGCTTTTAACCTGCCAATCTTCGAGCTTGATGATTATGAGGCTGATGATGTCCTGGGCAGCCTCAGCCACCAGGCAGGAGAACAGGGTATAGATACTGTTATCGTTACCGGAGATGCCGATGCTATGCAGTTGGTCTCGCCATGGGTTAAGGTGTTTTATCCAAAGCCGGGGGGCTCTTTCTCTGACGCTACACTTTACGATGAAGAAGCCGTCAGCCAGAAATATGGGGTAAGCCCGGAGCATATCGCGGACCTTAAGGCGCTGGAGGGGGATAAATCAGATAATATACCCGGTGTTAGCGGCATCGGTAATAAAACGGCGACAAGCCTCATTCAACAGTTCGGTGATATAGACAAGATTTATGCCCGCATAGATGAGGTGACGCCGGAAAAATTGAGAAATCGTCTCAGGGATAACGAAGACATCGCCCGCAAGAGCAAAGAGCTGGCTACCATTGTTGTTAGCGGGTTGCCGGTAAAGCTCGGGCTGGAGGAATCAAAAGTAAGCCACTTCAATCGGCAACAGGTAACCGAGCTTTTTCGAGAACTTGAGTTTGCCAGCCTGCTTCCCAGATTGTACGAAATAGAGGGTGCAGAAATAAAAGAAGGCACATCGGTTGCGGGCGAACCGCAGCCTGAGCTTGATTACGATATTATTTGCACCATACAAGCCCTTGATGAGTTGGTGGCAAAGCTTAAAAAAGCCGGCTCTTTCTCCTTTGATACCGAAACGACAGGGCTCAATACATTGTTAGCCCAGCCGGTCGGTATTTCATTTTCAATGGCGCCCGGTGAGGCTTGCTATATACCGGTAGGCCACATAGGGTTGGAAAGTATAAAACAATTGCCGCTTAAACAGGTTATAGATAAACTAAAACCTGTTTTCGGAGACAATAAGCTGGCAAAAATTGCCCAGAACGGCAAGTATGATATTGAGATAATGGCAGGGCAGGGAGTGGAGGTAAAGAATCTTACCTTTGATACCATGATTGCCGCTTATCTTCTGGGAGAGAAGTCAATAGGTTTGAAAGCCCTTGCCTTCAGCAGGCTGGGCATTGAGATGACCCAGATTACCAAATTGATTGGTTTTGGGGCAAAACAGATATGTATTTCTCATGCTGAAATTGAACGCACCGGCGAATATGCCTGTGCTGATGCCGATATGACCTGGCGATTAGCTGAAATCTTTGATGCTGAGCTGCGTCAGAGGGGGTTGTGGCAACTGTTCGCCGAAGTTGAAATGCCGCTGGTACCGGTGCTGGTGCGTATGGAGATGAACGGGGTGGCTATTAACAGCGAATTTTTAGGGCAGATGTCGCGCCGTTTGGGCGAAAGGCTGCTTGGGCTGGAAACGGAGATTTACGAGAATGCCGGTCATAAGTTTAATATCAACTCTCCCCAGCAACTGGGGCCCATCCTCTTTGATGAACTTAAGCTGCCGGCAGCAGGCAGGACAAAGAGCGGTTATTCCACGAGTGCCCCGGTGCTGGAAGGCCTGCGTTCAGTCCATCCGATAATAGAGCCGATTATAGAGTACCGCCAGCTAAACAAGCTCAAGTCTACTTATATTGATGCACTGCCTGCATTGGTTAATCCCAGAACAAAAAGATTGCATACAAGCTTTAACCAGACAAGAACGGCTACCGGTCGGCTTTCCTCAAGCGACCCCAATTTGCAGAACATCCCGGTTCGCGGTGAACTGGGGAGAGAGATAAGGCAGGCGTTCATTGCTCCACACGGTTGTTATCTTATGTCTGCGGACTACTCCCAGATAGACCTCAGGGTACTGGCCCACCTGTCTCAGGACCCGGCGCTTCTGGAAACCTTCCACCGGGATGGTGATATACATACTGCCACCGCCGTTCGTCTGTTCGGTGTGGCTGAAGACGAGGTTACGACAGATATGCGGCGGCTGGCAAAGACGGTTAACTTCGGTGTTATATATGGCATGAGCAGCTATGGGCTTGAGCAGGCGACAGAACTATCGAGAGAAGAGGCTAACGATTTCATAACTGCCTACTTTGAAAAATACCCCCGTGTCAAAGAATATCTGGAATCGACGAAGAAACTGGCAAGGGAATCAGGCTACGTCCAGACGATACTGGGCAGAAGGCGTGCCATACCGGAGGTTAATTCGTCCAACCGCAACCTCAGAGAAGCCGCCGAGCGCATGGCGATAAATATGCCGGTTCAGGGTACATCTGCGGATATTATAAAGGTGGCTATGGTCAGGCTTGATGAGGAAATGATAAAACGCCGTCTGAAGAGCAAGCTACTGCTTCAGGTGCACGATGAGCTTATATTTGAGGTCCCCGAAGGCGAACTGGAAGAAATGAAAAAATTAGTGCCGCATATAATGACAACCTCTTTTGAGCTAAGCCTGCCGTTGAAGGTGGATGTTAAAACGGGCAAAAACTGGGGGCGGATGGAATAAAATTCTGAATGAGAAGGCTCTATTTTACTATCTACGCCGTTTTCCTGATTCTTTTCGGGCTGCTCGGCTATCTTGTCCATAAATCTTACGATTTACCCGGTGATGTAGCTATAAGTGATTGGTTTACAGGGATTAAACTGCCCTTCGTTGATAGCCTGATGCGGGCGGTGTCCAGTATTGGTGATACAATCCCGGCTGTAATCATAGTCTTATTTGTGGTAACCGTTCTGCTGTTTTTCAAGAGGAGGCTGGAAGCATTATATGTGGCGGCACTACTCAGTCTGGCGGCATTGTTTATCTGGCTTATAAAGGTGCTGGTTGACAGGCCACGCCCCGGTTATGAACTCCTCGGTAATGGCGGGCTAAGTTTTCCAAGCGGGCACGTTTCTTATATCGTTGTATTATTGGGCTTTCTTATCTATCTGCTGCCGGGGCTGGTTAAGCACCGGGTGATAGTAACAGCTTTACAGGCTATAATGGTTATACTTATCCTGCTCATGATGGCATCTCGTATTTATCTGGGTGAGCACTGGCCGAGTGATGTCCTGGGCGGCATTATGCTGGGTGGTTTAATGCTTGTTCCGGTAATAATTTTATACAATAAATATACTGCGGGGAGAAAAGATGCCGGAGCTGCCTGAAGTGGAAACGATAAAGAACGAGCTGTCGCCACATATTATCGGGTGCAGTATAAGCGGTGTTACTCTGCTATGGGAACGTATGCTCCGCCAGCCATTACCTGAAGAGTTTCACTTCCGTATTGCGGGGAAAAAGGTAACCGGATTGGCACGGCGCGGCAAGTACCTGATTTTCAGGCTGGACGGCGGCGATTCGCTGATAATCCATCTTAAAATGAGCGGGTCGTTGATTCTGGGCGGTGATTCACCACCGGAATATACACGGGCGATAATTCACCTGGATAACGGCACCAGTATCTTCTTTTGTGACCCCCGCAAATTTGGCAAAATACAGTTGGTTAAGGACGAGAGTAATATCACAAAAAAGCTTGGACCTGAGCCGTTGGAACCCCCTTTTACA
>JBDRFC010000003.1:0-9522 GCA_043819155.1 Chloroflexota bacterium
AATGTTAAATTTTACCAGTATTTCAGCCGTAGCCTACGCCCAAAACTATTATTAATGATATTGGCATCCTGATATTATAAATACTATCCCATTATTGCACTTTAACTACATTAGAACCCCTTCATACAACCTCATGCAATCCTGAAATGTAATAGAGCGGGTATACCTCTGTACCATCTCGACAGATTCCCACCGGCCAAGATCTTTAATGGTTAGGATATCCAACCCCGCCAGGCGTAGAATACAGGCAAAAGTACGTCTGAAGGTATGCGGATTACAGGGCAGCCCACTCTCATCACTCAGCCGTTTCAGCATGGAAATAATACCCCACTTATTCAGTCCCCAGATATTACTGCCATTATCAGGGCTATATTGGCTCAGCCATAGGCTAAGATATTTTTCGGTTAACTTACTGAAGGAAGCTAGTGCTTCTTTTTGGCCTTTGCCCAGAACGGTTATGGTATGGTTATCCCAGTCTATATCTTGAGCCTTGATGTTAAGCAGTTCCGTCAGACGTAGGCCACTCTCTGAAAAGAGTGCTATTATAGCCTTATTGCGGTTACCGTCAGCCATAGAAATCAGTCTTTCTACATCTCTGCGGCTTAGACTGGGTAGTATTAAACGGGGTAGTATGGGAGCCCTTATATACTTCATCGGAGAGGGTGTATCGTATACTTCCTTTCTCCAGTTGTAGAAGGTCTTAATCGCCCGGTAATAGGTATGACGGTTACCGGGATTATCGAACTGGACCAGAAACTGCTCTATACCCTGACGGGTGGCTGTATCCGGGTCTACCTCCAGCAGGAACCTACCCAGCTTAAAACGATAGAATCCAAGAGTACTCTCTGTTACCCCCATCACTTGCCTGGACTTGAGGAAGGGGATTAAAGCGGCCTGGCATTTTTTAATGACTCTCGAATACTGTGCTCGCATAGCGGGAACTTCCTTCCAGTGTTTGCTTCATTTACCTTGAAGTCAAAGTACCTGCGACGAGCCGTATCGCGGGAAATTTTTTTACCAGTAATATAGAAATATTTTTGCGAAATCCGCGTCCATCCTAGGTGTTCTTTTTCGCGAAAGAGTACAATTATCTCTATGTTCACGTACATCTTCGGCCTACCCCACTTCACTCTTGGAGCATAGTTTTTTGAAAAATTATTCGTGGTAGCCATTGACATGCATTATAGTTGCATTTATAATGCATGTCAATGGCTAAATATTGTGTAACAGAAAACTGCAATAATGATTAAATTGATAAGAAATAAGTTTTGCATTCCTTTGGGTGGCCTTGAAACCTATAAAGAGGCCCTAGATTGGTATAAGAAGCACTATAGGCTTCACAAAAGCCGTGCTTTTAAATGTGAGCTTGGGTATAAATTTGATATCACTGGAAGACAATTGGAATATGACATTGTACAAAACTCTAAAGGTATTTATATTTCAGCCATACCACAGCTGGATGATGATGTTCCTTTGGATAAATCAATATCTGATTTGATGAAAAATTCGGGTATAGAAGAGTGGAAGGGCCCGGCTATGAGGGTGATAGTTTTAATGGCGCGAATTGGTTCTTCCGATGAAATACCTCCTATTCCTGAGTGGTTTAGCGCTGAAATTTCTGGCTTCAGGTTACTAGGGCACAGAAAAAATAGAAAGAGACTACGTGAATGGCGGAGAATTGGTGAGCATTCAGGGTTTTTGGAATCGGGCAAGGAGAAAAAAGTCGAGTGTAACCTTGTTATTGAGTATGGTGGTATTCGTAATTGGGGGAAAATGGAGCAGCAATACTGGGATGTGTTCTGTGCATATCGTGATGTTTTAGACGATCGAATGGAAGCCGAACCGGAAGGTAATCCACTAAAAGGTAAACGTGGCATAAATATTGAAATAGGCAAAAAACTTGTTGAGAATTATGAGTGGGAAAAATCGAAAATAGAATCATATAAAATAAGTCGATATCTAAAAAGGGCAAAAATGCGGTGGTATGCATCCATTCTGAGGAGTTATAATGGGGGTAAGAAACCATTTGCTTAACAAAATGCTTAAAAATGCTTAATTTGTTAAGCAAATGAAAAATCAAGGAGTAAAAAAATGCAAAATTTGAACCTAAAAAGTGGCAGCGGCGGGTTTCGAACCTGCGACCAAGGGCTTATGAGTCCCCTGCTCTACCACTGAGCTACGCTGCCATAATTAACCGAGGTTTGTTTTTGTGCCTTGCGCTATTTTATAATCCTGCTATTACGTTGTCAATGTCATCAGGTTTATTTGCCCGGGGTGGGCGAAGAATATTTAATAGTAAAAATGAGCTTTTAATTACCCCGTTTTTCATATTCGGGGCACCAGGTAGCATTGGGGCGCTCCCGGTTACGACAGGCGCCTCGCCAGTTCCATTTGCAGCTATTGCACAGGAAGATATTTACCCCCAGTGCTTTTTTTATGCCGATTTTAATTCTATGTATCAACGGGGGTTTCATTTTTACAATAAATTGGAGTAAAATATGACGTTTATATTATATATTATAGCAGGCTGGGAATTATCAGGTAAAGAGTGTGATAGAATAAACCGATAGGCTATAGTAAAGGGAAATCTGCCATGGCTGTGCCACAGGTTAAAAAGAATAAGCTGAATATGGAATCACTCAGCTGGGGCGATATTACCTGGGTTGATATCGCATCGCCAACAGAGAAAGAAACAGAATATCTGGCTCAAAACTATCCCTTTCACCCCCTTGATCTTGATGATACCCTCAGCAAGAAACAGCGTCCAAAGATAGACGAATACAAAAACTACCTGTTTTTTGTTTTCCATTTTCCGATATACCGTAAGGAGGAGCGGGTGCTTACCTCCAGCCAGTTATCCGTATTTATAGGCCCCAAGTACCTGATTACCCTGCATAAAGGAGAACTGAATCCGCTTGTAAAGCTATTCAAGGAATGCCAGATAGATGAAGAATCGCGCCAGGAGTATTTGAGCCAAGGACCGGGTTATCTACTGTACCGCATACTTGACCGGCTGGTTGACTATTGCATACCGATGCTGAATAAAGTGGGTGATGGCATTGAGGATGTTGAAAAAAGCATATTCTCCAGCAGGCAGAGGGGTGCGATTAGGGGAATCTCACGGTTGCGACGTGATGTTATCGCCTTCCGTCGCATAATCTGGCCGATGAGAGCGGTTATCGGCAGCCTGGAACCCAAAATTCGCCGATTTACCGAGATAGAGCTGCTGGTTTACTTTGGAGATGCGGTTGACCATCTGGATAAGATATGGGACGGCTTGGATGAATACAAAGAGATAATCGAGGGGTTAAGCGATACCTATGATTCGCTGGCTACCAACCGCACCAATGAAGTAGTAAGGATACTGACCATATTCGCCACCGTTATGCTGCCGGTTACAGTCGTCGCCAGTATTTATGGAATGAACATAGAGCTGCCCTTTATGCATTCGGATTATGCCCTGCTTTATGTATTCCTGATAATGCTGGCTATTATCTTTGGTATTCTCTATTTCCTGCGCCGCATACGGGTAATTTAGCTCCAAAACCAGGACTCACAGGATTTTTTATAATGAACGTCTCACACCGATTTGTAATTATTGCCGCTATCTTCGTTACCTGCCTCATTACCGCCAATATAATTGCAGTAAAGATAATAAGTATCGGCTCTGCCGTTATGCCGGCGGCGATTGTCGTCTTTCCGTTAAGCTACATATTCGGTGATATACTTACAGAGGTCTACGGCTATCGTTGGGCAAGGCGGATCATCTGGCTGGGCTTTTTATGCAACCTTATGTTCGTCTTTTTTGCATGGGTGGGGCAACTCTTACCGGCGGCGCCCTTCTGGGAGAACCAGGGGGCATATGAGAGCATTCTGGGCTATGCGCCTAGGCTGCTCGTCGCTTCCTTTTGTGGTTATCTGGCTGGCGAGTTCACCAACTCCTTCATTCTGGCAAAGATGAAGATTGCCACGCAGGGACGCTGGCTGTGGACGAGGACTATCGGCTCGACTATTGTCGGCCAGGGACTGGATACATCAATATTTATAATAATCGCTTTCGCCGGCACCTCTTCGTTTGCCCCGATGATGATTCTGTATCACTGGCTGGCAAAAACAGCCATTGAAGCCTTGGCGACACCCTTTACCTATACCGCCGTCAACTTTTTAAAGAAAAGGGAAAGGATTGATGTTTATGACAATGAGACAAACTTCAATCCATTTACTATTTCCGGTTAGATATTGATGATTGCTATATGGTATTTAGAAGATGAAGATTAGCTTTCCGGGGGCGCATAACACAGAATCACGGAATACAAAACTCGTCAGCCTGCTTATTGATGATAGCCTGGCACTGGATGCCGGCGGGCTTACCTCAAGCCTGTCATTTTCCGAGCAGTTAAAGCTCAAGGCAGTTCTGCTTACCCATCAGCACTACGATCATATTAAAGACATTCCTTTACTGGGAATGAACCTTTTTCTGAACAACGCCAGTATAGATGTTTATTCCATACCATCTGTCTATGAATCATTAACAGATTGCCTTCTTAACGACAACCTCTACCCCAAATTTCTGGAGGAGACGGAAGGCGGGGCAACCATCAGGTTCCATACCATCAAGCCCTACAAGGAGTTTAAGATTGAGGGCTATAGTATTCTACCGTTGCCGGTGGCTCATTCGGTGCCGGCTGTCGGTTATCAGGTTACTTCGGCTGAAGGCAAATCGGTTTTCTACGCCGGTGATACCGGTCCGGGGCTGGCTGACTGCTGGCGGCATATTTCTCCCCGGCTGATAATCATTGAAGTTACCGCCCCCAACAGGTTCGAGCAGTTCGGCAGGGAGAAGGGGCACCTTACCCCCGGTTTATTGAAGGAAGAACTGCTGGATTTTCAGAAAGCTAAAGGCTATCTGCCGGATGTAGTTACCGTCCATATGAATCCCGCTCTGGAATCCGATATTGAAACCGAATTATCTGTCATAGCCGGAGAACTGGGGAATGCGATTACCCTGGCTTATGAGGGAATGGAGATTGAATTATAACTGGCTGAGGGGGTGTGGCAGAGATGATTCCGACATGATAGCCACTACCTTGGCTGCCGCCGTATCTACCGGAGAAGCACTCACTGGCAGGCAATGAGTAAAAAACTGGAAATGTTTCTGGAAAAATAACAGGAGGGGATACTGATGGATGTATATGAAGCAATAACCACGCGGAGGTCAATAAGGGAGTTCAAGGAAGTACCGGTAGCTTATGAAATCCTTGAAAGCTGTGTTGATGCCGCCAGGCTGGCGCCGACGGCTATGAATTGCCAGCTGTGTGAATATGTTATTGTTGATGATGAAAAGTTACTACCACAGGTGCTGGATGCTGTAACCTTCTGGTCCGGAGTGCCGAGACCAGAGAGGGGATGGTCACCGGGGAGGCGGCCTAAAGCCTATATCGTTGCCCTTATAAATGCCGAATTGGAAGCAGAGATAGGCGCCGGCAGAACAAATACCCATTACGATGTCGGTTTGGCGATGGAGAATATGGTACTGGTAGCTCTGGAACAAGGATTGGGCAGCTGTGTGATAACCGGTATTGACAGGGGCAGGTTGAGGCAGGTTTTGAATATAGCGGATAAATATGAGATTGCTGTGCTGCTGGCGCTGGGCTATCCCGATGAAAATCCGGTTGTTGAGGTAGCTACCGACTCTATAAAACGCTGGGTGGATAAAAAAGGTGTGCGTCATATCCCCAAGAGGAAGTTAAAAGATATAATTTATAGGAATAAATTCCCGGTGTAAAACCTTGACCCCTTTACAGGGTATTGTTAAACTTCAATTAATTATACAGGGTGTGCTATGAAAGTACTAAGTGCAGATGAAATGCGTTGGGTAGAGCAGGAATGTGCCAAAAGCGGCATTACCACAGATATGCTTATGGAGAATGCCGGTCAGGCGGTAGCCGAGGAAACCAGGCGCATTCTGGGAGGCATTGAAAATAAGCAGGTCATTCTGCTGATAGGTCCGGGTAATAATGGCGGTGATGGGCTGGTTGCCGCCCGCCACCTCCATGACTGGGGAGCCAAGATTTCACTCTTTCTATTGGGAAAGAGTGACAAAGATGACCATAACCTGAATCTGGTTCGGGAACGCGGTATAACCTGTTATGATAACCTGGAAGGGTTTGGCGACCTGCTGTCTTCGGCTGACGCCGTAATCGATGCCCTGTTCGGCACCGGTAAAAGCCGGTCTCTTGAAGATGTCTTTAAGCAGGCGCTGGAACAGGTAACCGTAGCCAGGAAGAAGCGTTTAAGGCTTAGAATAATTGCCTTGGATTTACCTTCCGGCCTTGATGCCGATAGCGGTGCATGTGATCTGGCCTGTCTATATACTGACCATACCATTACCCTCGGATTCCCGAAGCCGGGGTTATACAACTCGCCCGGAGCCGGGAGGGCTGGGTTTGTAACCATAGTTGACATCGGCATACCCGAACATCTGGCAGAGAGTGTGAAAACGGAGATAATCACTGATGAATGGGCACGGTCGGTATTACCGAAACGTCCGCTTGAAGCCAGCAAAAGCAGCTTCGGGCGGGTGCTGGTTATCGCCGGCTCGGTAAACTATATTGGCGCTGCCTACCTCGCCTGCAGCGGTGCTATTCGAGTCGGTGCCGGGCTGGTAACACTGGCTACAGCCGGCAGCCTGCAGCCGATCCTGGCAGCCAAGCTGACCGAAGTTACCCATCTGCCGCTACCTGAATCCGCTCCGGGTGTAATTTCCGCAGAGGCGGCAAATATCGTTATCCCGGAATTAAAGGTTTATAACGTCCTGCTGCTCGGTTGCGGGCTGGGGCAGAGCGAGCAGGTGGTAGCTTTTAACAGGTCCATACTTCTTCAGCCGAAATACAGATTGCCATCACTGGTGCTGGATGCCGATACAATAAATACACTGGCTAAGACACCTGGCTGGTGGCGGCAGATAACAGATGATGCCATACTTACCCCCCACCCCGGTGAGATGGCGAGGCTTATCGGAATGTCGGTAGCCGAGATACAATCTAACAGGGTGTGCATAACCAGGGATATGGCTTCAGAATGGAAAAAAACGGTCATACTTAAGGGAGCTTATACCATTATCGCTGCGCCGGACGGGCGCTGTCGGATTTGCCCGGCTGCAAATCCCGGGCTGGCATCGGCAGGTACCGGTGATGTCCTTGCCGGAGTGGTCGCCGGGCTTTTGGCACAGGGATTAAATGTTTTCGATGCCGCCAGCCTGGGTGTCTGGCTGCATGCCAGAGCAGGTGAAATTGTAAAAGCCGATTTGGGTGATGCCGGCATGATTGCCAGCGACCTGCTGCCAGTGTTGCCGAGGGTAATAAGGGTAATAAAGGAATTGAAAAAAAGATAGAAAGTATAAACTATGTTATTAGTAATTGATATCGGCAATACAGAGACTACCCTTGGAGTTTTTGAAGGTGAAAATCTCAAAGCTACCTGGCATATAGCAACCGTTATCAACCGCACTGCTGATGAGCTTGCCCCCTTGCTGGTCAACCTGCTTGGCAATAAAGGTCTGCAATCATCTGATATCAAGGAAGTTTCTTTTTGTAGTGTTGTACCGCCATTAATAACTATCTTCGAAGAAGTATTTCGGCATTACTTTAAAATCTCACCGATGGTTGTGGCTGCCGGAGTCAAGACAGGGGTGCGGATATGTATGGACAATCCGAGAGAGGTTGGCGCCGACCGCATCGTGAATGCTGCCGCCGCTCACCATCTTTATAGTGGACCTGTAATTATCGTTGATATGGGAACAGCTACCACCTTTGATATAGTATCGGAAAAGGGTGATTATATGGGGGGAGCTATAGCCCCGGGGCTGGTTACCGCCACCGAAGCTATGTTCAGGAAAGCGGCCATGCTGCCCAGGGTGGAGCTGATGCGTCCCGAGCATGCTATAGGAACAAATACCATTGATGCTATGAAGTCGGGCATTGTCTTTGGTTATGTGGGGCTTGTTGAAGGTATGGTGGCCCGTATCCAGAGGGAACTGGGAATAAAAACAAAAGTAATAGCCACCGGCGGCCATGCTCGGCTGATAGCCGGGGAAACAAAGGTTATCGACGAGGTAAGTCCTGATTTAACGCTCATCGGGCTAAAGCTCATCTACCGGATGAACAAATCCTGACCTTGCAGACAATAATCATTTAAGGGTAGACTTAAGTGTGCTATCCTCCAGGGGACATCCCCATTGTTTTTACGGAGAATATTTTGATTAAGGGAAAAACAGTAGTACTCGGTATAACAGGCAGTATTGCCGCCTATAAAGCGGCCGATATTGCCAGTAAACTGATTCAGGCCGGGGTTAAGGTTGAGGTTATCATGACCGATCCTGCCACCAGGTTTATCTCACCGCTTACCCTGCGCAGTATTACAGGGCGGCCGGTTGTAACCGGTATGTGGGAGTTATCCTCCGAGTTCAGTATCGAGCATGTGGCGCTGGCAGAGGCGGCAGACGTTGTTGTTATCGCTCCGGCGACGGCAAATGTTATTGCGCATCTGGCAGCCGGTATGGCTGACGATATACTCACCTGTACCGTGCTGGCGACAAAGGCACCGGTTATTATAGCCCCAGCAATGAACGACAATATGTATGCTAACCCGGTTACACAGGAGAATATAGGCAAACTAAAAACGAGGGGCTTTATTTTTATTGAACCCGGCTATGGCAGACTGGCTTCGGGTAAGGTGGGAAAAGGTTGCCTGGCTGAAATTGACAATATACTAGGCATAATCAGGCAGATACTGGGAAGAGGAGGCGACCTGGCGGGTAAGAAAATCGTCGTTACCGCCGGCGGCACCCGCGAAGCCATTGACCCGGTGCGCTATATCGGCAACCGCTCTTCGGGGAAGATGGGCTATGCCTTGGCTGAAGCCGCCAGGGACAGGGGGGCTGAAGTTATACTGGTTACCACTACAACTTGCCTGCCGGAGAGGGCTGGTATGGATGTCATTCCTGTTGATACCGCAGCCGATATGAAAAAAGCGGTAACAGATGCCGTAAAAAACGCCGATGCGCTGATTATGGCGGCGGCGGTGGCTGATTACCGGTCTAAAAATATCGCCGCAAATAAAATTAAGAAAGATAATTCCGGTTTAATCCTTGAACTGGTAAAGACACCGGATGTGCTGGCGGAGGTTAAGGGCGACTTCGTTAAAGTTGGCTTTGCCGCCGAGAGCGAAGATTTAGTTAATAATGCCAAAAAAAAGCTTAAGGAAAAAGAGCTTGACCTTATCGTAGCCAATGATATTACCGATAAAGGCAGTGGCTTCGGCGCTGATACCAACAAAGTTAGCATTATAGATAAAAACGGCAAGATTGAAGACCTGCCTTTAATGAGCAAGCGAGAGGTGGCGGACAGGATTCTGGATAGGGTGGTGGGGTTGATTGGTTAAGGGTGTATAAGGTATGCAGGGTTTATAGATTCCCAACCACCACTCCGTTTTTATTTTAAACATATACTTCCCAACCCAACC
>JBDRFC010000004.1:0-2413 GCA_043819155.1 Chloroflexota bacterium
ATGGAGATGCAAAACCAGACTACCACAAGAACGAACTGGACCGCCTTCATAGTGGGCTGCATTGCCCTGATAGCACCCTGGGCTGCCATCGCCTATTACTTCTTCGGCTCTCTTATTTCGGCCGAGGGGGCAATCCCGACATTCGTCTATGCCATACTGCCCACCCTGTTCGTCTTCTTCTCCTGCTTCGCCGTTAATATGGTTTGCAGTACAAGAAGGTGGGGCCGTGGCGGGATTACCTTTTCGGGGAGAAGGTGTATATACTACTCAGCCTGGTGGCTAAATCCGCCCTTGCCTGGCAGGTCTTCGCCGGCACGCTGAGGCCGGTTTAGAATTAGATTATTCCACGGGTGTCTTTCTTCTGCCGTCCATCAGGTGGCGGAACGCCATTACGGGATGCCTGAAAAGCATACGCGGGCCGGAGTAACGCATTACCGTCCTGATTTTCTGCCTCATATCCGGCTTGTAGCAGTGAACCGGGCATTTGGCGCAGGTGGTTTTGCCTTCCCCGAAGGGGCACTTTTCAAGGCGCTGGCTGGCATATTGCAGCAGTTCGGCGCATTCATCACAAAGCTCTTTGCGGCTATGGTTGCGGCGGCAGTAAAGCTCTATCATCAGCGCCACCGTATCGCCTTCCCTTTTAATGCGCGGTTTTTTGTTATCCACAGCTTACAGCCGTACTATTACTTTTTCTTCTTTTTTTCTGCCTTGCGGCGGGCTATATCCATTGATATTTGCGCCCAATCGCAAAGTTTCTTCTCGTCCTCTATTACCTCGGCCGGCACTTCCCAGTAGGATATGCCGTGGGGAAAGGGGGTGCTGCCGGCTTTTTCATACATTTCCCGGTTGCTGTCGTCGACCTTGAAATAGAGGCTTTCGCTGGCAAAGACGGCAAACATAAGGCCTTCATAAAAAATACCCCAGCCGCCGAACATGAACTTGCTGCTGGTTTCACCTAGGGGCGACAACCTGTCTATTATATACCTTAAATATTCCGGCTCTTCTTTCATTTTCACCCTTTAAGCCGCTTTTTAATTCTGTCCACTACACGGCGGACATCTTCAATGCATCACCTTTTCTGCGGGTGTTTTACTTCGCATTCACAGGTATTATTCTTCTTGGCCGCGGCTATACGCTTTAATATGGTTGAACTGCCGTTGTTTTTTATATAGTCGTCTATAATATCCCGCTCTGTATAGCCGAAACAATAGCAAATCAATTCCATCATCAGCCCTTTAACAGATTTTCTACTTCTTCCTGGATATGGCTATCATTATTACACCGAGGATGGTAATAGTGATTGCCGGGGCTATTAAACCGTCCTCCGTGCCGGAAAGAAACATCCACACCGCCAGGGCGATGCATAGCAAACCGGCAATCAGCCTGTCTTTTCTCAATCCTGCTTTCCTTATCTACTGGTTTATTTTAATTGCCCCCGTCGGACACCTTCCCTCGCAGGCGCGCATCTTATCACACTGGCTGTGGTCGGTAACGCTGCATGTATTCGTCTCTTCGTCAACGTACAATATCTTTTGCGGGCACATAGCCACGCATGTTCCACAACCGGTGCATTTTTCTTTGTCTATAGATACTACTTCAGTCAATCTATCTTTCTTCCTTTAATCTTTTTGTTTTATTTTAGCATAAGAGGCGGATTGCCTCATCCCCCGCTTTTTTTAACCTTTACGGATATGGCGTGCTAGCCTATAATCTAAGTAAAGTTATTTAAGGAGGTTTATTATAATGAGCACAAAGAAGGTTTTTACCACCGAACAGGCAAAGGATATCGGCGAGAAGCTGAGCATCGATTGGAGCAGTTTCGACGTTGAGCAGTTTCGCATGGGGCTTGACGTCGAGCTGGAACACGGGCTGGTTGACCCTCATACCAACGTCACAGACGACGACCCGATACTTACGGGCAAAATCACCCTGGCGCACCTGAACGAATTCGGTGATTACTATACCCGCCTTTACGACATGGAAGAAGAGGCGGAGAGGGATTTATAAGCTATAAAGCCGCCTGCAGACGGCTTTATTCTACAAGCTTGAAGATTTTCCTGGGCCGGCCGCAGACGGGGCACCTGTCCGGGGCTTCGCCTTCAACCGTATTGCCGCAATACTGGCAGACATAGAACGGCTTCAGCTCTTTAGCCTCGCCTTTTTCCAGTGTGTCGAGGGCTTCCTCATACAATTCGTGGTGTATCTTCTCCACCTTGTTAGCCATCTTGAAGCTGCCGGTGGCTTCGTTGTTGCCGTCTTCTTCCGCCTGTTTTATAAACTCCGGGTACATCTCGGTGAATTCGTGGTTTTCGCCTTTGATGGCTTCTGCCAGATTCTGCGCCGTCGTATTTATCCCCTGCATAGCCCTTAAATGGTTATGCGCATGCACCGCTTCGGCGTCAGCCGCCGCCCG
>JBDRFC010000005.1:0-15386 GCA_043819155.1 Chloroflexota bacterium
AGGCGTGTTGCCTGCTATAACCGATCTAAGGGTTGGGAATGTTCTCAACAGTCGAACTATCTTGACGTATATGAATACCAGATACAGGAATATCTAAGGAGCTTTAATATACCAGATGATTATCAGGAGAAGATCCTGGATGCCCACCGTAAACTTCAGGAAGTTTATGATGATAGCGACAACCGGCGAGTTAAGCTAGAGGCACGGTTACAGCGAATAAAAGAGCTTTATGGTTGGGGTGACATCATCAAAGAACAATACTTAATTGAAAGAGACGCCATTAATAGGGAGCTTAACGCTCTAACACCAATTAAGGAACAGGGTAAGACCCTCGATAAATTAGCACTGTTCCTCGCTAGTGTTGCCGACGCTTGGGATACGGCTAACCAGGAAGAAAGGAACAGACTCGCTCGCTGTCTATTCCAAGAGATTTGGATAAAAGACAAAGAGGTTATTGCCGTAAGACCACAGCCCGAACTAAAACCGTTCTTTGGCCTGAACCATGAAGCTATGAGGAACGGTTGTCACAGAGTTTCGGGAAGTGGCGACCCCGAGGGGATTTGAACCCCTGATCTCCACCGTGACAGGGTGGCATGTTAGACCGCTACACCACGGGGCCACAGTATTTATAGCATTATAGTTGATTATTGAACTAACATAAGTCTATCAGGGGAAATATGATGTGTCAAATTGCTGACATATTAATTCGATAACAATCTATGTAGTTTGAAACCAAAAAGTATTAACAAAAAAGGCGTATAACAACAGGCATTGTTAGTAACTATTTCTATGTGGTATAATGAGGAAAATTAGCTTTAAGAGGTTTAAGTGGTAACGAGAGATAAAAAAACAGCTAGAAGTAAAAAGGTTGCAGTTAGAAAGCCAATAGCAGCAGCAGATAAAGAGTTGCGGGGTTACGAGATGGTTCTCGTATTTAGTCCAGAGCTAGCCGAAGATAAGTTTAATGCTGCACTGGATGATATCAGTAAACACATCACCAATATGGGTGGTGTTATTTCTGATATAAAGTTGTGGGGCAAAAGGAAGCTGGCTTATCCGATAAAACATTTTTCGGAAGGCAATTATGTATTAACCCAATTTCAGCTACAGCCTGCAGCGGGTAAAGAAATAGAAGCAAAGTTAATAATCTCCGAAGATGTTTTGCGCCATTTGCTGGTGAGGTTAAACAACTAACCTCAGGGATAAATAGCCGGATAAAGGAGAATTGGGGAGATGGTAAGTCTAAACAAAGTAATGATTATCGGTAATGTTGGCAATGATCCTGAAATGCGTTTCACTCCCAACGGCAACCCGGTAACTTCATTCAGGGTTGCCACCAATCGTTTCTATACTACACCTGAAGGTGAGCGTAAACAAGAAACAGATTGGTTTACAATAATATCATGGAATAAACTGGCAGAGCAGTGCAACCAGTTTTTAAACAAAGGCAGGCTTGTCTATGTTGAGGGTAGATTGCGTAATCGAAGCTGGGAAGGCCAGGATGGACAGAAGCGTTTCCGTACTGAAATAATTGCAAACAGGGTAACATTCTTGGATCGCCAGGCGCCGGCACCACTAAATGATGAAAAAACTGAGGAAATCGAACCTGATGAAGCAGGACCTTTGGAGCCTGTGGAGCATGATGAACTCTCATTTTAATTGAAATTAATCATATTAGAATTAAGGAGCTGTAACAGTTGGCAAATAGAGTAGCAACAAAACCAAGAGGCAAGGCAAATAGCAAATGGGGCGGAGGAAGATATGCGGCTAAGCGTAAGGTCTGTTCCTTCTGTGTAAATCATGTTAAGGAAATAGACTATAAAAATATTTCAACGTTGAGTGGCTACGTCTCTGACAGAGGGAAAATAGAATCCCGCCGTAGGACTGGCACCTGCGCCAGACATCAGCGTGCACTGGCAATGGCAATAAAGAGAGCGAGGCACATTGCACTATTGCCATATGCGCCAGAGCATATTCACAGGATGGGAAATGTTGCTTCGATGGGTACGCCGATAGCTATAAAAAAACCTGAGACTGATAAAAAAGGCACGGTTACTGTCAAGGTAGCAGATACTGAAACAGTAACAGATACTGCTACGGTAACAGAGGAAAAGGATTAAGCAACCGGCCGTCCTTGTAGATAAGTGATTTCTGAGATTTATAATAGATATAAGTATTTTACAAAGTATCCCTTAAGCACCCGTTAGGTGGTATTATTTAGCGACTTTCATTAGTGAGGAGTAGAAGTGCCAAAGAGAACCTACCAGCCAAAGAGCATTCCCAGGAAGCGTGAACACGGCTTTTTAGCCAGGATGAGCACGCGGGGTGGCCGTGCCGTGCTTAAGGCAAGACGGCTCAAAGGACGCAAGCGGTTAACCGTAGTGTAATATCAGGGTGGGTATCTCTATATACGCTGCCGAATGGAGTGAAGTAATGCGGGGGGAGGAGTACCTTAAAAAAGGGGAACAGTTTAGCCTTGTTTATAGCAAAGGCAAATTGATAAGAAGTAAGCTGCTATCAATAAGGCTGATGCCCAACGGTTTAGATTATACAAGGTATGGCTTTATAGTCGGCAAGCGTATTGGTAAGGCGGTAGTAAGAAACAGGGTAAAACGTTTGCTCCGGGAAATATCACGGCAAATACCGCTTAAACCGGGTTGGGATATAGTGTTTTTTACTAATCCGGAAACAGTTGCTGCCGGTTACAATGAATTAATGGAATTAACTTTGAGCCTGCTAACAAGGGCTCAATTGCTTATGGAGAATTATGAAAAGACTTACCCTGGCGCTAATTAAATTATATCAGGAAACTATATCAAAGGTTCTGCCTTCATCCTGCCGTTTTAGCCCAACTTGCTCTCAATACACCTATGAAGCTATCATTAGATACGGTGTATTTAAGGGAATATGGTTGGGTATAAAGCGGCTGGCTCGTTGTAATCCCTTGCATGAAGGTGGCTATGACCCGATACCCGAAAAGTTATAAAGAGGAATATAGAAACTAAGATGTTAAAAAATATAAGACCGTTAGCAGGTAAATTACTGTTATTGTTTGTTGTTATTGCCGTTATGCTGGTTGCTGGCGGATGTACCGGATTAGGCGGCCAGCAGGCGGGGTGGTCCGGTGTAACAATAGCTGATGGCAATGTCTATTTTGGTTCTACCAGCGGTTATGTGATAGCCATGGATGCCGAAAGCGGTGGTGAGCTCTGGCGAAAGCCTTTTGCAGCATCGAGTTCGGGTGGTTTTGGCTGTGCTCCATCAGAAACGGCGGTACCACTTTATGGCACACCGGTGGTAGACGGGGAGCTGGTATATATCGCCGGCTATGATGGCAAGGTGTATGCCCTTAACACAGTCGCCGGTGCTGAAAGGTGGATATACCCGCGCCAGGGCAATCTTCATTCGTTTGTTGGTGGGCCAGTTCTGGACCAGGGGAAGCTCTATGTCGGCTCGATTGGCGGTATTATCTATGCTCTGGATGCGGAAACGGGTGACTGGATATGGGAGTTTGAAACCGGGGAGCAAATATGGGCAACGCCGGCTATTGACGGTGATACACTGTATATTGGTTCTTTTGATAAAAAACTCTATGCCATTGATACCGCTACAGGCGAAGAGAAGTGGCAGCAGCCCTTCGAGGCACAGGGACCTATAATGTCAACTCCACTAGTTGACGATGGCATAGTCTATATCGGTTCGTTTGACCGCCATATATATGCTATAGACGCGGCAACCGGAGAAGAAATATGGCAGTTCCCGGAGACAGAAGGCAACGGCGAAAAAACGCCACAAAAATGGTTCTGGGCAAGCCCGGTGGTGTATAACGGCACTATATATGCCGCCAATACAGATGGCAGGGTTTATGTAATAGATACCGAAGACGGCAGCCTTATAACCGTGATTGAACTTGGAAGCGCAATATCATCAACACCGGTGGCAGCTAACGATAAGGTTTTTATCGCTACCGAAGATGGTGGCATCTTCTATATAGATACTAACGATAATAGCAAAATGGCGCTACCTCCTCTGGGGGGTAAGGTAATAGCCCCGTTGTTTGTCAGTGAAGGGGTTGTCTATGTTCATACTAATGAAGACGAAATAATATATAAAATCAGTGCCGAGACGGGCGTGTCGTTGTGGAATGTACCCATTAGCAACGAATAACAGATAGGGAAGGTTAGATTTGGATATAGGAGCAATCTGGGATCTTATAATACTCAGGCCGATGATTAACGTCGTCATCGGGTTGTCTGATATTTTATTCAGCAACTTCGGGCTTACAATAATTGCCCTTACAATCGTCGTCCGGGGAGCGCTGTATCCCCTGACGAGGAGACAGCTTAAGGCTACAAAAGCCATGCAGAGCCTGCAGCCGAAGATTGCCGAACTGCAAAAAAAGCACGGCAAGGACAAGCAAAAACTGGCGCAGGAACAAATGCGGCTGTACAAGGAATCGGGGGTTAATCCTGCTGGCTGTCTGGGACCTATGTTGATTCAAATGCCTATATGGATAGCGCTTTACCAGGCAATCATTCGTGTTTTAGCCGTAAACCCGGAAAGTTTCTTAAACCTGTCCCGCTATCTATATGACTGGCCGGTAGTCTATTCGGCATTGCCTTTGAACAATCACTTCTTATGGATGGATTTAGCGAGTCCGAATTTATTTATAGCAATACTGGTTGGCGCCACGATGTGGGCGGCACAAAAGATGATAACGCCGGTTACCAGCGATCCCAAACAGCGCTCACAAAGCCAGATGATGACGGTGATGATGCCATTAATGTTCGCATTCTTGGCTCTAACATTCCCCAGCGGGCTGGCTCTTTACTGGATGGTAACAAACCTGATAACCATTATTATGCAATATTTCACGCTTGGTGGCTGGGGAAGTCTGTTTCCGTCAAAGGCGAAGAAAAAAGAAGAAAGAGATAAAAAGCTTAAGAAGCGCATTATTGAGGCAGAGGAAGTGAACACCGAGGCGGCTGCTATAGAGGCTGACATTACAAGCGAACAGTTAGAGGAAGGAAAAGAAATTGAGGCAGGCGGGGAAAAGCGCCAGGATACTGGAAAAGGTTATACAACAAGCCCCAGAAAAACTTTGCATAAGCCGAAACGGGGTAGAAGTAAACGTCCTAAACGAAGATAGGTATAGCATCCGAAAGTACAAGCCGTAGAGGATAAAGATGATGGAAGATAAGAATTCTGAAAAAGAAACTGAAGTTGTAGAGCAAGCTCCTGAACCTGTGGATTATAATACTATAATAGATATTACCCGTGATGTACTTGATGAATTGCTCTCTAATATGGGGTTAGCTGCCGAAGTTGCTTACCAGGAACAGGCTATTGTCCAGGAAAGTGAGAGAGTGGTAAAGCCCGTAATATTCGATATAAAAGGTGATGAGCTGGGTATACTCATTGGGAGGAGGGGGCAGACACTTGCCTGCCTGCAATATATTACCAGGCTTATCGTGTCTCATAGAGTGAAGGCCTCGGTTCTTATTGTTATCGATGTCAATGGTTACAAACAGCAACGATATAAGTCGCTTAATAATATGGCTAATCGTGTAGCGGAAGAGGTTGAAGCTAACGAAAAGTCATTTGAACTGGAACCAATGCCGGCCTATGAAAGGCGCATTATCCATATGGCATTGGCGGACCATCCGGCCGTGATTACAGAGAGTACCGGTATCGGCGAAGCACGTAGGGTTGTTATTATCCCAAAAGAGAAATAAAGCCTCTGAAAAAGGGTATATAGAAAGAGGCGTTGATTTATATAACGTAGTATGGTAGCGTTAAGAAAAGCTGTGACGGAGGCGAGTAGGAAGGGCAACCGGTAGAAAGCGAGTCTGGTGTGGTGGAAGCAGATATGTCGGTTCTTCTGAAAATCACTCCTGAGCTACCAACCGAACGGTCATAAAGACGTAGTAGACTTGGTCGGTATTGTCAGCCGTTATAATGACAAAGGCATATATGTGCCTTGATGAGCGCTCCTGAAAATATCAGGAGAAGCGGGGTGGTACCGCGGGCAGAATAAAGTCCCGTCCCTGGAGGACGGGATAATTTTATTTACGAGGTGTTCAGTTGTTTAAACCGGTAGCCAGCAGAGTTAATTTCACGCAGCTGGAAGAGGCTATACTTGATTTCTGGCGGCAAAATGATATTTTTGCCAGGAGTATAGAGGGGCGTAAGAACGCCAAGCGTTTTGTGCTTTATGAAGGACCACCGACGGCTAATGGCAGCCCGGGGATACACCACGTACTGTCTCGCGTGTTTAAGGATGTTATACCGCGCTACAAGACTATGAAGGGATATTATGCCCCGCGTATCGCCGGCTGGGATACGCATGGGCTGCCGGTAGAGCTTGAGGTAGAAAGGGAATTGGGCTTTTCCAGCAAGACTGATATTGAAGAATATGGTATTGACAAATTCAATGCCCGTTGCCGGGAAAGTGTCTTTCGCTATCTGGAAGAGTGGAACGCTATGACCGAGCGCATAGCTTTCTGGGTTGACCTGGAGCATCCCTATATCACAATGGAAAACAGCTATATTGAATCCTGCTGGTGGGCAATAAAGCAGATGTGGGATAAGGGGCTGGTATATAAAGGTTACAGGGTAACACCCCACTGCCCGCGCTGCGGCACTTCCCTCAGTTCCCACGAAGTAGCCCTTGGTTATAAGGATAATACAGAAGACCCATCGGTTTACATAAAGTTTAAGGTTGTTCCATCACTAACACTAGAATCTGAAGGGCAAGAGAGGCTGAATGAACTTCTGCAAGATAAACCTGTTTATTTTCTGGCGTGGACTACCACGCCGTGGACACTACCGGGCAATACCGCTTTAGCGATAGCTTCCGGTGCTGAGTATGCAGTAATAGAAGTAGGTGATGAATATATCATTTTAGCCGATGCTTTGCGTGAGCGGGTGGGATTGGCTGATAACAAGGTGTTAGAAAAGGTTCAGGGAAACCATCTGGTTGGAGTTGAATATAAACCGTTGTTTAACCCTCACGAATTCAGTATAGAGCGATGGCGATTTCAAAGACAGTCAGAAATCGCAAAACAGGAACACAGTAAGGATTTGACCTATCGTGTTATTGCTACAGATTTCGTGTCTATGGAAGAAGGTACCGGAATAGTTCATATTGCACCTGCCTTTGGCGAGGTTGATTATGAAGCTGGAATGAGTGAACTTTTGGATTTTGTTAATCCTGTTGATTTGCAGGGAAAAATAACAGGTAGCTATACGTTTTCGGGCAAGTTCGTAAAGGACGCAGATGAGGACATCATCGCCGATTTGCAGAGCAGAGGTCTGCTATTCCGCAGTGAAAAATTCTATCATACATATCCCTTCTGCTGGCGCTGTGATTCGCCACTACTCTACTATGCCAAAGAGACTTGGTATATAAAGACGACGGCGGTAAAAGACAAGCTAATAGCCGGAAATGAGGAGATAAACTGGTACCCGGAGAATATTAAGCATGGCCGCTTTGGTGACTGGCTGCAGAATAACGTGGACTGGGCTTTTTCCAGAGAGAGGTACTGGGGAACGCCGCTACCGGTATGGCAGTGCGACTCCTGTGCCAGCTATGAATGCATCGGCGGGCTGGAAGAATTAAAAGAGAAGCCCGGCTTTAGCGGTTTAAAGGAGCCTCTGGATTTACACCGTCCCTATATTGATGAGCTAACTTATGATTGTCCCAAGTGCCAGGGTAAGATGAGGCGAGTAACCGAGGTCATAGACTGCTGGTTTGATTCGGGGGCAATGCCCATAGCCCAGTGGCACTATCCGTTTGAGAACGAAACACTTCTCAGCGATGGCAGGTTCCCGGCGGACTATATCTGTGAAGCCGTTGACCAGACTCGCGGATGGTTTTATAGTCTGCATGCCATATCCACGCTGCTTTTTGATAGAAAAAGCTATAAGAATGTAATCTGCCTGGGTCATATACTTGACGCCAGGGGAGACAAGATGAGCAAGGCGAAGGGGAATGTGGTTGAGCCGAAGCCAATGCTTGATAAGTATGGTGCGGACGCCCTGCGCTGGTATTTTCTGACCGCTGCTCCACCGGGAAATGCCCGCCGTTTCTCGGAACAGCTTATCTCCGAGGTAACACGACAGTTCATGTTAACTCTGTGGAATGTATATTCTTTTTTTGTAACCTATGCCAATATAGATAAATTCGATCCGGCTTCGGAAGCGGGCAAAATTGAGCCATCGGTGCTGGACCGCTGGATTATGTCCGAGCTGAATCAACTGGTAACCGATGTTGATAATGCACTTGAGAATTACAATCCGACAGAAGCCGGCAGGAAGATAGAGAGTTTTGTCAGCGACCTTTCCAACTGGTATGTACGCCGCAGCCGGCGCCGCTTCTGGAAAAGCGAGAATGATTCCGATAAACTTGCTGCCTATACGACTCTATACAGGTGCTTGGTAACACTATCCAAACTGCTGGCGCCTTGCATGCCTTTCTTAGCCGAAGAATTATATCGTAACCTTGTATGCCCTGCCTTTCCCGAAGCCCCGGATAGTGTCCACCTGACGGATTTCCCGGTAGCGGATAAGTATAAGATAGATAAGGAGCTATCGGCTGATACCAAGCTGGCGATTAAAATATCAAGCTTGGGCCGGGCGGCGAGGAGCAAAGCAGGTATAAAAGTGCGTCAGCCTCTGGCAAGGGCAGTAGCGAGCCTTGTCTCGAAGAATGAAAAACAGAGCATGGAGAGAGTAAAAGCACAGATTATAGATGAGCTTAACATAAAAGATCTAAAAACCGTTGATAACGAAGACGAGTTAGAAAGTGCGGGATATGAAGTAAGCTCGGAGGCGGGTTATGGTGTGGCAATAGCTACCGAGATTACCCCAGAGCTGGCTGCTGAGGGACTGGCAAGGGATATTGT
Organism: Chloroflexota bacterium; assembly: GCA_043819155.1. GTDB lineage: Bacteria > Chloroflexota > Dehalococcoidia > Dehalococcoidales. Next base: position 8,907 of record JBDRFC010000005.1, read on the forward strand.
CCACCGCCTGCAGACAATGCGACGCTCAGCTGGTTTTGACATTACCGATTATATTACAACATATTATCAGGGTGGAGCATATATAAAACAGGTAATGGATACCTTCGATGAGTATATTCGGCTGGAAACGCTATCGTGGGAGATAATTGATGGAATACCGGGCGAAGGTGTGTTTTCAGAAAAGATTAAGCTTTCTGGTAATGAGATAATGCTGGCGGTAACCAGGAAGAAGTAGTTATTTCACTCTGGCATTTCAACGAGCGTAGCATAGGTAGTATGCTGAGAGCCGCCACGCCAGTAGGTTATCTTGATTTCCTGCCCGACTTCTTGCGAGCGAATTGCTTTAACAAGTTCCTCAATAGAATTAATCTCGATATCATCAATAGCGGAAATGACATCTTTCTCCATAAGGCTTGCCTGTTCAGCCGGTAAGTCGGGAAGAATCAGTGTAATTAGAAAACCACTATCAATCTCCAAATCATATACATCAATGACAACATAGTCTATAGTAACACCTGCCACACCCAGATAAGGACGAACCACGAAACCGGTTGCAATCAGCTCGTTGATAACGGGTAGCGCCGTATCCATGTTTATAGCATAACCAACACCCTCTATGCCAACATCAATCAGCTTAACACTGGTTATACCAATAACTTCTCCTGCCATATTTATCAATGGGCCGCCACTATTACCTTCATTGATGGCGGCATCTGTTTCAATAAGACCATATAGTGTTCTGCCATCAACTGTTATCGAGACTTCAAGCCGGCTGATCCAGCCACCCTTTAGGCTGATCCCCTGGCCAAGAGCATTTCCTATAGCCGCCACCGGCTGGCCGACTTTTAATTCGCAGCAATCGCTTATATCGGCTGCCGACAGGTTCTGGGCATCAATATAAACGATGGCTATATCAGTAAGGGAATCACTGCTTACCGATTCGGCGGTAAAGACACGCCCGTCATTAAGGATTACATGGATATCTGTAGCATCTTCTATAACATGGTAGTTGGTAACAATGATGCCGTTGCTGTCTATAATCCACCCAGAACCGGCACCTATATTAGTTTCGATGACGACAACGGAAGGCTTTGCTTTTTCAACAACTTCAACAAAACTGGGCAGTATCGGGTTTGAAGATGCCCCGGTAGTAATAACTGCTGGAGTTTCTGATGTCTCGCTGCTGGTAGTAGTCAGTATGTCACAGCCAGTGATGCCTACAAGTGACAGAGCCACTATATTAATCAATAAAAACAAAAAGAGTTTAGATTTAAGCGCTTTCATATACAGTTCAATATTATCACAAGAAGAAAATGATAGCAATAATAAATAAATGATAAATAGTAAGAGGCTGGGTTATAATTCCCAGCCTCTTATGTAGATGCTTTATGGAGTTATATTAAGACGGTACCTCAGGCAGGTGAGTTAATGCTTCCCTTACCTTTTCCTCAGGATATTCGTAGTCCTGTAACTTGCCTGAGAGGTAGGCATCGTAGGCAGCCAGGTCAAAGTGGCCGTGTCCGCTATGAGCCAGAAGTATGGTCTTCGCCTCTCCCGTCTCCTTGCATTTGAGGGCTTCGTCAATGGTTACCCGAATGGCATGGTTGGTTTCGGGGGCGCTGATTATACCTTCGGTGCGGGCGAATTGAATACCGGCTTCAAAGGTGGCTAGTTGAGGTACTGCCCTGGCTTCAACCAGCCCTAACCGGTGCAGGTGGCAGATAATGGGTGCCATACCATGATAACGCAGACCACCGGCGTGTACAGGCGGAGGGATAAAATCATGACCCAGCGTGAACATTTTAAGCAGGGGAGTCAAACCGGCAACATCGCCGAAGTCATAAGCATATAAACCTTTTGTGAGGGTGGGGCAGCTTTCAGGTTCAACATTTATAATGCGTAGATCAGGCTTGTTACCGTTAATCTTGTCCCTGACAAAGGGCAGGTACATTCCAGCAAAGTTGGAGCCGCCGCCAACGCAACCGATTATAATATCAGGATAGGCATCTGCCATTTCCATTTGCTTACTCGTTTCTTCCCCGATAATAGTCTGGTGCAGTAGGACATGGTTAAGGCAACTACCTATTGAATAATGGGTATCATCACGGGTTGCAGCATCCTCGATTGCTTCACTGATGGCAAGCCCAAGGCTTCCAGGGCAATCGGGGTCTTTTGCCAGCATATCACGACCAGCTTTGGTATCTGTGCTGGGGCTAGCGATACAGGTGGCGCCCCAGGTATTCATCATAAGGCGGCGATATGGTTTCTGCTGATAACTTATCTTTACCATATAGACCTTGCATTCGATATCGAAGAGGGCGCAGCCAAAGGCGAGAGAGCTCCCCCACTGGCCGGCACCGGTCTCAGTGGCGATACGCTTTACGCCTTCTTTTTTATTGTAGTATGCCTGAGCGACGGCAGTGTTGGGTTTATGGCTGCCAGCCTGGCTAGTACCCTCATATTTATAAAAAATCTTGGCTGGTGTATCCAGAGCTTTTTCAAGGCGATATGCTCTGTGAAGGGCTGTGGGTCTCCAGGTGCGATAGATAGCCTGCACTTCTTCCGGGATTTCAACAGTGTGTTCAGGGCTAAATTCCTGCATGATTAAGTCCATAGGAAATAGAGGAGAAAGGTCATCCGGTGTTACCGGTTTGCCGGTGCCCGGATGCAGAACCGGTGGTAGTGGCTCGGGCAGGTCGGGCAGAATGTTATACCAGTGAGTCGGCATATCCTTCTGTTCCAGGAAATACATTGTTCGTTCCATTTGGCTCTCCTTCTTTAAAAATTTATTCAGTTATATTAAAAAACCTCCTACCCTTGAAGGGGCAGGAGGCTATGCTCTGCGGTGCCACCCTTCTTGGTCAGCTGCCTTTTAAGTTGACCATCTTTTTCAGATTAGAGCCTGATAGCTCTATATCCTGGGATTCAGTAACGCATCCCTGGCGGCAAAGCCTACTGGCAGCCAATCAGGCGGTTTTCGGTTTGCGGCTCACAAGCCCATTCAGCTTCTGCACTGGCATCGGTTCACACCTTACCCGACTCTCTGAGCCTCGCTGGAAGCCTACTATTCTTGCTCACAGCCTTTACTTATTGTAGAGACTATAACCAAAGTTAGATTATTTGTCAAGGGTTATGACAGCAGGCATTGATAGAGAAGATTGTGATATACTTTTAGGCAGAAAATAGAAAGATTCGGTGGCTATTTTGCATGATGTTATAGTGATTGGCGGCGGACCGGTAGGTAGCCACATTGCTCTTAGGCTGGCTGAGGTTGGCTATGGCGTGCTGGTGCTTGAAAAAAGAGAAAGGATGGGGGAACGGGTTTGCTGTACCGGTATTATTAGCAAGAATTGCCTTGACAGCTTTCATATTGATAGTAATCTGGTTTTGAGAGAAGCAAATAGTGCCAAGGTATTTTCACCTTCAGGAAAGCTCGTCAGGCTATGGCGCGAAGAGAACCAGGCTTGTATTATAGACCGGGCGTTACTTGATTCATATATGGCTGAAAAAGCAGGGGCTGCCGGAGCGGAATACCTTTTTAAAAATACAGTAGAGGATATAAAACAAGAAACTGACCGGGTTATTATTAAAACAGTCAGTAATGGTAATGAGCTGGAATATGAAGCACGGGCAGTTGTTATTGCAGCCGGCTTTGGCTCAAAACTTATAAAAAGGTTGGGGTTGGGTGAGTCCGGTGATTTTGTTGTCGGTGCTCAGGTTGAGGTGGAAAATATCCGCATTGATGAGATAGAAGTGTATATGGGTAAGGATGTAGCTCCCGGCTTTTTTGCCTGGCTGGTGCCGACCTTGCCACAGAAGGCTCTTGTCGGCTTATTATCACGATATAATCCTAAGGAACATCTTAAAAAGCTGCTATCGTCGCTGATGGCTGAGGGAAAAATAAATTATAACGGCGAAAAAATAGTTTGCCGTGGAATAACCATAAAGCCACCGGCGAAAACATACAGCCGGCGGCTGATAGTGGTTGGTGATGCCGCTGGGCAGGCAAAGCCGACAACGGGTGGTGGTATTTACTTTGGCATGCTGAGTGCCGAAATAGCAGCCCGTAATCTGAAAATAGCCCTGGAAAAGAACGACCTTTCGGCGAAGAAACTGTCCGGCTACCAGCGGGAATGGAAAAAGGAATTGTGGCAGGAACTAAAGATATGTTACTGGGCAAGGAGATTATATGAACGCCTGAGTGACAAGCAAATAGATAGAATAATTGACATAACTATTGATAATGGTATTGATAAGGCTTTGCTTGAAGCGGATGACCTTTCTTTTGATTGGCATGGCAGGGCTATACTAAGGTTAGCCAGGCAGAAAGTGATTACAAAATCCGTTAAGGCCATAAAGATTCCATTAGGATTTGTTTTGAATGGGAGAAGTGATGACAGATAACAATGGAGAATTAACTTTAAATGAAGCAGCCAGCCGTTTTCTGGGCAGTTTACCGCCTGAAAAGGCAGGCATTAGCCAGCAGGCAATTTATAAGTTTGTCCGCTGGTTTGGCAGGGAAAGGCTCATGAATAGAATAGTCGCTGATGAAGTGGCAAAATATACCAAGAAGATGCCATCATCAGTTGCAGAATATAAAAATAACCTTGAACTGGTAAAATCTTTTCTGATATATGCCAGAAAAGAAGGGTGGATTAAAAAGAACCTGGCAGTGTATATAAAGATAAAGAAGGAAAAAGCATGGCAAAAAGAAAATGGTGGACGAAAAGCAATATCAGAAATCCCTCTGACCAGGGCAGGCTATGATTCAATGGAAAGAGCACTCTCGGAATTTAAGAGCCAGAAGCCATTTGTTATTGAAGAAGTCAGAAGAGCCGCCGAAGATAAAGACTTTCGGGAAAACGCTCCTCTGGATGCCGCCAAGGAGAGGCTTGGTCATCTTGAGGGAAAAATCAGAGAACTGGAAGAAACCCTGAAGATAGCAACTATAATTGATGGAAAAACAGAGATAGCGTATAAGGTGTGTACCGGTGAAAGTATTATACTTATCGATCTGTCTTCTGGTGAGGAATTGAAATTAACCATTGTCAACCCCAGGGAGGTGAATGCGGCTGAAGGCAAAGTATCAAACGCTTCACCAATAGGTAGAACAGTCGTTGGGCAGGGGGTTGGAGATGTTGTAGAAATAGAAGCACCGGCAGGCAGGCTGCGTTACCGGGTGGAAAAGATAGAGAGGCGTTAGATTCAGCAGGTTTCCGCTATATATTGACACTGGCTAAATGCAGGTATATTCTAATAGCAGATTCAGGGAAGGAGAGACAGTAAATGACAAAGACTTCTACCGGGCTTGAAGAGAATGTAGCCGGCTTATTGTGCTATGTGGCATTCTGGGTAAGCGGGCTTATATTTTTACTTATAGAGACGGAAAATAAATTCGTTCGCTTTCATGCAGTGCAGTCAATAATTGTTTTTGGTGACCTTTTTATTCTTGGGATGTTATTTTTTTGGATACCCTTTATTGGATGGATAGTATGGGGTTTCTTATTCGCACTCTGGGTTGTTCTGATGTATAAGGCATATCAGGGAACAATGTATAAACTGCCAATAGCCGGTGACCTGGCTGAGAAGTGGTCAAGCAAGCCGACAAAACAATAAACTCATAAATTTTGGGATTAAACTATGAATGAACAAAGTATAACAGTCTGGATATTCAGCCAGCAGCCACTATTCAGGCAGGGCATTCAGAATACATTCTCAGACATAGGGGATATTGAGATTGTTGGTGAGGCGCAGCTGACCGATAAAATGTCCCGGACGATAGAGGTTATGCCGCCTGATGTGGCTATTGTTGATATTGATACTGCATCTGATAGCGGGCTTAATCTGGTCAACAGGCTAAAGCAGGTAACCCCCAGCACGGCGGTTATTGTACTGGCATCGAATATAAATGATGAACAGCTATTTGAAGCCATAAAGAGACAGGCTTCGGCTTATCTGAGCAAGGATATCAGCAGTAGGGAGTTGGTTGATACGGTAAAACGTGTAGCACGCGGTGAGCACCCCATAAATGATAGCCTGAGCAGCCGGCCTAATGTAGCAGCCCATGTACTTGACCAGTTCCAGGAACTGTATCAGCAGCAGGAGGTTGAGCATCTGATATCACCCCTTACCACACGCGAGACAGAAATAGTTAATTACATGGCTCAGGGCTATGCCAATAAGCAGATTGCAGCCAAGCTGAAAATTAGCGAGCAGACGATAAAGAACCATGTCACCTCGATTTTAAGCAAGCTTGATGCAAATGCCCGCACCGAAGCAGTGGTAAAGGCTATAAAGAGGGGATTGATTCCATTCACCTAGGAATAGAACTATATATTAAGAAGATGAAAAGAGGCTGGATGCAATCCTTGAAAACCAGCCTCTTTTCTTATTAACAGCTATAACAATATTAATTAACAGTAACTTCTTCGCCCAGGATTTCACCTTTGATATCCGGTTGGTAGTAGGAGTAAACCATAG
>JBDRFC010000006.1:0-10714 GCA_043819155.1 Chloroflexota bacterium
CTGTTTATAATATGAGTGGTGAAGTGGTGAAGCAAATAGACATTGACGATAGTGTCTTTGCCGTACCGCTTAACGAAGCTGTGGTTCACCAGGCTCTGGTGAGGCAGCTTGCTAATGCCCGCCAGGGAACTGCCAGCACAAAGACACGCGGCGAGGTTGCCGGTAGCAAGCAGAAGATGTACCAGCAGAAGCATACAGGCCGTGCGAGGGCGGGTAGTATAAGATCGCCATTGCGCCGTGGCGGCGGAGTCACCTTTGGGCCAAAGCCGAGGGACTATCGCCAATCTATGCCAAAGAAGATGCGTCGGCTGGCATTGAAATGTGTCCTGTCGGCAAAGGCAAAAGAAAAAGAAATGATGGTTCTTGATGAATTGAAGCTTGATGAGCCAAGGACAAAAGAGATTGTAAAACTGTTTGCCGCACTGGGAGTGGAATCCTCGGCAATTATTGCTACTGCTGAACCGATGGAAAATGTGATTAAGTCAGCGCGTAATATACCCGGTGTTGCCACAGTTCCATCCAGGCTACTCAACGTAGTTGATATTACCAGCCATAAGCTGCTGCTGATAACCGAGGATGCAGTACGGCAGGTTGAAAAAATGTGGGGCAAGGAGACGGTATAGTATTATGCATGTCTATCAGGTATTACGCCGTCCGATGATAACGGAGAAGAATTCTCAGCTTCAGGCTTTGGGCAAGTATGTTTTTAAGGTGGCAGATGATGCCAACAAAAATCAGATTAAACAGGCTGTGGAGAAATCTTTTAAAGTGGATGTAACCGCAGTCAATGTAATAACAGTACCTGGCAAGCAGCGCCGTTTAGGCAGGCGGCAGGTATTGACACCATGCTGGAAAAAGGCAATCGTTACCCTTAAACCAGGTGATAAAATAGAACTATTTGAGGGAATATAGTATCCTCTGAATAGGAGTTATTGTAAGTAATGGCACTGAAAACATATCGTCCGACTTCACCCGGCAGGCGGGGCATGACCGGCTCGACCTTTGACGAAATTACGAAAGGCAAGCCGGAAAAATCACTGCTTATGCCGCTGAAGAAGAATGCCGGGCGTAATAATCAGGGAAGGATAAGCGTCAGGCACCGTGGCGGCGGAGCCAAACGCCGTTTGCGTATTATTGATTTCAAGCGTGAAAAATATGGTATTCCCGGTAGGGTGGCGGCAATTGAATATGACCCCAACCGCTCAGCTAATATCGCTCTTATCTTCTATGTTGATGGTGATAAACGCTACATCCTGTCCCCTCAAGGGCTTAATGTTGGAGATAATATAGAATCAGGTGAAAACGCCGAATTAAAGCCGGGTAACGCCATGCCCCTAAAGCAGATGCCTAGCGGCACATTGCTTCACAATATTGAGATGGAAAAAGGCAGAGGAGCACAGATGGTTCGTAGCGCCGGTGGAGTGGCTCAGCTTATGGCGAAGGAGGGTGAATATACCCTTGTTCGTCTGCCATCGGGTGAGATGCGCCGTATCCGTAGTGATTGTATGGCTACCATAGGACAGGTGGGCAATGTTGAACACCAGAATATAAAAATGGGTAAAGCAGGTAGGATACGATGGTTGGGTCGGCGGCCGCAGGTAAGAGGCTCGGCAATGAATCCAAATGACCACCCTCATGGTGGCGGAGAGGGCAGGTCGCCGGTGGGTATGCCGGGACCGAAGACACCCTGGGGCAAACCGGCACTGGGTTATAAAACACGCAAATCGAAAGCTTCGGATAAACTTATAGTTAAACGCAGGGGTAAATAAATAAAATGTCAAGATCAGTAAAAAAGGGACCGGCGGTTAATGCCAAACTGCTGGCAAAGGTTGAAAAGGCAAGGAGCTCCGATAAGAAAATGGTTATAAAGACTTGGGCGCGTTCGTGCACTATATTGCCGCAGATGGTAGGGCTTAATTTTGGGGTGCATGATGGCCGTCGGCATGTACCCATCTTTATAACTGAAAATATGGTTGGCCACAAGCTTGGGGAGTTCGCCATTACAAGAGTATTCAGGGGACATGTAACCAAAGGAGAAAAAATTAGCCAGGTGAAGAAGGGCTAAAAAGCCTTCAAAATCCGGCTTTATTAAGGTTGATGATGGAAGTTAGAGCAGTAGCTAAAGATACCGGTATATCACCACAAAAGATTCGTCTGTTGGTGGATATGGTGCGTGGCAAAAAGGTTGATGATGCCTTAAATATACTAAAATTTACACCATCGCCACTGGCGCAAGTGGTATACAAGACGGTGAAATCGGCGGCGGCTAATGCCGAGAACAACTTTCAGATGACACCCGCAGATTTAAAGATCGTAAAAATATACGCCGATGAGGCGAGAAGCATGAAAAGGTTTCGTCCGCGGGCTAGAGGACGAGCGGGCCATATTATAAAGCGTTCTAGTCATATAACAGTCATTGTTGACGAGCAGGAGGTTTAATGGGGCGCAAGGTTCATCCGCTGGGATTCAGAATAGGCGTCATAAGGGGCTGGCAGGCCAAATGGTATGCAGATAAGCACTATTCTGAGTATATCCAGGAAGATGTAAAAATCAGGAAGGCTATTCGCTCAAGGTATAACGAAGCCGGAGTATCTCTGGTGGAGATAGAGCGACAGGCAAATAGGGTAACGGTAACCATATATACTTCCCGCCCTGGAATTGTTATCGGCCGCGGCGGGCAGCGGGTTGATGAAACCCGCCATTACCTTGAGGAACTTATCGGTAAGAAGATTCAATTAAACATACAGGAAATTCGTCAACCAGAGCTGGATGCCTATCTGGTAGCCAGGGTGGTAGCCGAACAAATGGAACGCCGTATTGCCTATCGCAGATCAATGAAGCAGGCTTTGTTCCGTACCATGCAGGCTGGCGCCAAGGGGATGAGAATAACCTGCTCTGGCAGGCTGGGTGGTGTTGAGATAGCCCGCCGGCAGATGATGCATCAGGGGCGGGTGCCATTACATACACTGCGAGCCGATATTGATTATGGCTTTACAGAGGCGCAAACAACTCTGGGACGCATCGGGATAAAAGTCTGGATATACAGAGGCGATATACTGCCGGAAGTTGAAGAAATGGTTCAAGAGACGGCTGTTGAACCGGCGGTTGAAGTGATTAAAGAAACAAAAACAGCAACCAAAGAAGAACAGCCGGCAGAAGAGGAAGTAGCAGCCCCGGCTGCCGAAAAAGAAGAAAAAGAGACCAAACCAAAAGCAAAGAAGGTAGCCAAAAAGAAAACGGTGGTTGCAGAAGAGGAAATAGAAAAGGAAACCAAACCAAAAGCAAAGAAGGTAGCCAAAGAAAAAAAGGCTGAAACAAAAGAGACGAAGAAAAAGGTTGCTAAGAAAAAAGTAGATAAAACTGAGCCGACTGGCACGGTGGAAGAAATAAAGGAATAAAAGACGGATGCTACAACCGAAGCGGGTAAAATACAGAAAGAGTCATAAGGGGCACCGCCGGGGCAAAGCCCATGTGGGGGCGGAGATTAACTTTGGCGATTACGGGCTGAAGGCACTGGAAACAACCTGGATGACAAGTCGTCAGATTGAAGCTGCCCGTCGAGCTATCGTGCGCCATATTCGCCGTGGCGGTAAAGTATGGATACGTGTTTTCCCGGATAAGCCGGTTACAAAAAAGGCGGCGGAAACCAGAATGGGCAGCGGCAAGGGTGCCCCTGACCACTGGGTAGCCGTAGTCAGGCGGGGTAAAATCCTGTTTGAATTAAGTGGTGTGGACTACGAAACAGCCAAAGAAGCGATGCGTCTGGCTGCACATAAATTGCCCATTGATACCAGATTCGTAGCCAGAGAGTCGGTTGCGGCAGTCGAGGGAGTTTCTTCAGAGAAGGAGATGGCATCAGTTGAAGGCTAAAGAAGTAAAAGCCCTCAGCGATGAGGGGTTAATCAAGCAAATAGAGGCGGCTCAAAAGGAGTATTTTGACCTACGCTTTAAAGCCGCTACAAAGCAGTTGAAAAACCACCGCGATATACCAATAGTAAAAAAGACAATTGCTCGTATAAAGACAGAGATTCGCCGGCGGCAACTGGAAAAAAGGCAGGTTTAAATATATGGAAGAGAAGCGGAAGATCAGGATTGGTCGTATTGTAAGCGATAAAATGGATAAGACTGTGGTTGTCGCTGTGGAAACTTTGAAACGCCATCCGCTATACAAAAAGACTTTTAAAAAGGTTGTTAAATTTAAAGCCCATGACGAGAATAACAAGTGTCGGGTGGGAGATAAGGTAAGGATTATAGAAACAAGACCTTTGTCCCGCCAGAAAAGATGGCGGATAGATGAAATAATAACCCGGCAAGAAGTAGTTGAGGTTAAACCCCAGGAGATAGCCTAAAGGGGAGTAAATAGATATGATTCAAACCTATACAAGACTTAAAGTAGCTGATAACACCGGTGCCCGGCAGATTATGTGTATAAATGTCCCCGGTGGTACAAGGCGTAGATTCGCCCATATCGGAGATGTTATCGTGGCATCGGTTAAGAGGGCGACCCCGGAAGCGACGGTAAAGAAGAAAGAGGTTGTGCGGGCAGTGATTGTACGCTGTGTCCGTAAATACCGCCGCCCAGATGGCTCCTATATAAGGTTTGATGAAAATGCGGCCGTTATTCTTGATGATAAAAATAATCCGAAAGGGACAAGAATATTTGGGCCGGTAGCCAGGGAACTAAGGGAAAAGAATTATACAAAGATTATTTCGCTGGCACCTGAGGTTTTGTAAGGCCGGTTCTAAATTATAAGAATAAGATTGGTATTATGATAATAAGAAAAAACGATACAGTAATGGTATTATCCGGAAAGGATAAAGGCAAAAAAGGCAAGGTTCGTTTTGCCTATCCCAAGGAAGAAAAATTGATTATAGAAGGCATCAACTTTATAAAGAGACACGCTAGGGCAACCCGTCAGGCGAAGCAAGCCGGAGTAATAGAATTGGAGGCACCGGTACATATATCCAAGGTGATGCTCCTGTGCGATAAGTGTAATAAACCTGCCCGAATTGGCTTTCGTTTTCTGGAGGACGGTAAGAAGGTTCGCTTCTGCAAGGTCTGCCAAGAGGTAATTGATTAGATGTCAAGGCTTAAGGAAGTGTATAAAAAAGAGATTGTTTCCGGGATGATAAAGCAATACGGTTATAAAAACGTAATGCAGGTACCGCGTTTGGAGAAGGTAGTGCTCAATATAGGTGTCGGAGAGGCTATTCAAAATGCAAAAGCCCTGGAGGCAGCCGAGGGTGATATAGTGGCTATTTCAGGACAGCATCCGGTAACAACCCGCTCAAAGAAGTCTATCTCTGCCTTTAAATTAAGAGAGGGGATGCCCGTTGGTTTGAAGGTTACTCTGCGGGGAGAGAGGATGTACGAATTCATTGATAGGCTGATGAACATTGTCCTGCCCCGTATCCGAGAGTTTCGAGGGGTTTCTCCGAATGCTTTGGATGGTTGCGGCAATTATACACTGGGTATCAAGGAGCAATCCGTTTTCCCTGAGATAGATTATGATAAGCTTGATAAGTTGCGGGGCTTTGAGGTCTGTATCGTTACTACCGCCAAAACAGATGATGAAGCTAGGCATCTGCTTGAGCTTATGGGAATGCCCTTTAGTAAAGATTGAGGTAGGAATGGCAAAGAAATCGAAAATCGTAAAGTCAGAGCGGCCGGCGAAATATAAGGTTCAGCAGCATAACCGTTGTCGGTTGTGCGGTCGGCCTCGCGCCTATATACGTGTATTTGGCCTGTGCCGTATCTGCTTTCGGAAGCTAGCCCTCGATGGGCAAATTCCGGGTGTTAGAAAATCCAGCTGGTAGTTGATAGACCGGCAAAAAATAACATAAATTTAAAATAGGATTGAGGTTTATGGCTGTTTCAGATCCAATAGCGGATATGTTGACAAGAATACGCAATGCTGTTATGGCAAGGCATGATGATCTGCCGGTGCCGGTTTCAAGGATGAAGTTGTACATCGCCAAAATACTGAGGCAAGAAGGCTTTATCACTGATTATGAGGTGCTGGGTAACCAGCCGCATCGGCAGATAAAGATCATCTTGAGGTACGATGATAAAAACCAGCCGATTATCTCCGGGTTGAAGCGGGTGAGCAAACCCGGGTTGAGGGTTTATACTCAACGCAACGAGGTACCGCGGATATATGGTGGGCAGGGTATCGCTATTCTGTCTACATCCAAGGGTGTTATGACTGGTAGTAAAGCCTGGCATCAGGGAATTGGCGGCGAGTTGCTTTGTTACGTATGGTAAAAACAAATACTAGGAATAAAAAATGTCTAGAATAGGTAAATCACCGATAGATATACCACAGGGTATAGTGGTAGATATAAAAGGGAACAGGGTTATCGTAACCGGTCCTAAAGGGGAGCTTAGTCGTTCATTCAATCCGGATATGAAGATAAAACTGGATGATAATATATTAACGGTTAGCCGTCCAAGTGACGGCCGGCAACACCGCTCCCTGCACGGGCTAACACGAACCCTTTTAGCCAATATGGTAAAGGGCGTTAGCCAGGGATTTGAAAAGGATCTTGAAATTGTAGGTGTCGGCTATAAAGCAGAGAAATCCGGTGACAAGCTGGTATTACGGGTTGGATACTCACACCTGGTGGAGATGACTCCGCCAGACGGTGTTTCTATAGATATAGAAGGGGCGAATAAGATTAAGGTTAAGGGTATTGATAAAGAAGCCGTCGGTCAGATGGCGGCTGAGATTCGGGCTGTCCGCCCGCCGGATGTCTATAAAGGCAAGGGCTTAAGGTATGCCGGTGAGGTAGTTCGCCTGAAACCGGGCAAGGCAGGTAAGGCTATCGGGGGAGCTGCATAGTGGATAAAAATAAAAAAAGAATAGCCCGTTATGGCAGGCATGCAAGGGTGAGGGAAAAGGTAAGTGGCACGGATTCGAAGCCACGTATGTGTGTTTTCCGTAGCCTGCAGCATATATATATCCAGGTTATTGATGATTTAAAGGGGCATACGCTTGCCTCGGCATCAACAAATGACCCGGAGATAAAAGGTGATATGAATGGCAAGAAAAAGATAGCCCAGGCTGAGCTGGTTGGAACGCTTTTAGCCAAGCGAGCTATAGACATGGGAATAAAACAGGTCGTTTTTGACCGTGGTGGCTACAAGTATCACGGCAGGGTTAAAATGCTGGCTGAAGCAGCCCGTAAAGGCGGACTGAAATTTTAAGGAAAGGTATCTAAATGGCGAAAAAGCTTCTAAAAAGCAAGATAGATCCGACAGAATTGCCATTGAATGATAAACTCATCTATCTCAACCGTGTATCAAAGGTGGTGAAGGGTGGCAGGCGATTGAGCTTCAGTGCCCTGGTGGTAGTCGGTGATGGTAATGGCCATGTCGGCATAGGTGTCGGTAAATCAAATGAAGTGCCGGAGGCTATAAATAAAGCAGGTGCTGTTGCCAAAAAGAACCTGATTAAAGTAAAAATGGCAGGTAATACAATTCCATATGAAACGACGGTAAAATTTGGAGCGGCAAAGGTTTTGCTCAAGCCGGCGGCACCGGGTACCGGCATAATCGCCGGTGGTAGTGTTCGAGCGGTGGTTGAGGCGGCTGGAATAAAGGATATCCTTACAAAATCGATGGGCAGCACTAATAAGATAAATGTAGCCAAGGCGACTATACTCGGACTCAGCCAGATTAAAGACCCTAAGGAAGAGATAGCCAAACGTAAGGGAATAAAAAGAGAAGCAGAGGAGGCATCCAGTGCCTAAGCTGCGCATAACACAGGTTAAAAGTGGCATTGGTTATGCTAATGACCAGAAAAAAACGCTCAAAGCCCTTGGCTTGAAGCGGCTGAATCACAGTGTTTACCAGGAGGACTCACTTTCGGTCAGGGGTATGATTATAAAGGTGAGGCATCTTGTGAAGGTGGAGGAGTCAGATTAGTGGAACAGCATGAGTTATCGCCAGCAGCTGGCTCTAGGAAAGACAGGAAGCGGGTTGGCCGAGGTGATGGCAGCGGAAACGGCTCATACTCCGGTAGAGGCTGTAAAGGGCAGAAGTCTCGCTCCGGTTACAGGATAAGGCCCGGCTTTGAGGGCGGGCAATTGCCGATAATAAAAAGACTGCCACGCAAGCGGGGTTTTACCAACCTGTTCCGCAAAGAATATAGCATTGTAAGGCTGGATGCGCTTAATATATTTGAAGCTAACAGCGAGGTAACTCCGGAAGTATTATTAAATGCCGGAGTGGTGAAATCATTGAAATTACCGATAAAGATACTATCTGACGGAGATCTAAAGCATTCGCTGACAGTAAAGGCGGATAAATTCTCAGCGGCAGCAAAAACCAAGCTGGAAGCAGCCGGCGGCAAAGCGATGGAGGTTAACCATGGCTAGGCCGAAGCTCTTGCAGGCAATGGTTGACGCCTTCAACCTGCCTGACCTGAGAAGACGTATCCTTATTACCTTTGGCATTCTGGTTGTCTTCCGCCTGATAGCTCATGTACCTCTTCCCGGTGTCAATTCGGTAGTCCTACAGGAAATGTTTGACCAGAATGCACTGATGGGCATGTTTGATATGTTCAGCGGTGGCGCCCTGAGGAACTTTAGTGTTGCTGCTATGGGAGTTTATCCTTATATAACGGCTACTATTATTATGACGTTGATGACACCTGTTATCCCCAAGCTTCAGGCCCTATCTCAGGAGAGGGAGACAGGACGAAACCGTATAAATCTAATCACTCACTGGATGGTGATACCACTGGCCGGATTAGCCGGTTACGGGCAGCTGACACTGCTTCAAAGCCAGGGAGCAGTCGCCAGTACTGATACACTATCAACGGTGGCTATCATACTGGCTATGATAGCCGGTACATTTTTTCTTATCTGGCTGGGAGAGCAGATTACACAATACGGTATCGGTAATGGAATATCGATTATAATATTCGCCGGTATCGTCGCCGGACTGCCGGAAATGATAGGACGGGGCTTTTTAGCCCAAGAGCAAGGTCAATTACTGGGCCTGGCAGCTTTCGTAATTATCGGCCTGGCTACCACCATATTGATAGTAATATTTACAGAGGCACACCGCCGTATCCCGGTTCAGTATGCAAAGAGCGTCTTCCGCAGTGGGCGTATGTATCGTCAGTCAGGCTCAACCCATATTCCATTGCGGGTTAATACTGCCGGTATGATACCCCTTATCTTTGCTATGGCACTGGTAATATTCCCCGGTATTGTCGCCAGTTATTTTGCCAATCCGGTGGGGGTTGATCCCAATCTGGCAAACCATATCCAGAATATATTTAATCCCAACACGGAATTGCCGCTAGGGCTTGTATACTGGGTATTATTTTTCCTGCTGGTGGTCGGTTTTGCCTTCTTCTATACAAAGGTGCTTTTCACACAACAGGATTTGCCCGGTGTTTTACAGCGGCAGGGTGGCTTTGTTCCAGGGATAAGGCCTGGCAAACAGACAGAAAGTTACCTGAACGGAGTTATAAATCGCATAACATGGGGTGGAGCACTTTTTCTGGCAATGGTAGCGATAATACCATTTATAGCCCGTGAAATTACGGATGTTCAGATAATACAGATGTCCAGCTTCGGTATGCTAATCGTGGTAGGTGTTGTGCTGGATACGATGAAGCAGATGGAAGCCCAGCTGGTAATGCGGCGATACGAAGGCTTCCTAAAATAAATATAAAAAAGTTTTTGTTGCTTTGTTATGCTTGAATTGGGAGAAAAAAGGTGTATATTATTATTCTGGGAGCTCCCGGGGCAGGTAAAGGCACGCAGGCAATAAATATCGCTAGAGAGATGAAAATGGCGCATATCGCATCCGGAGGTCTATTCCGGCAGGCGGTAGTGAGGGGTGATGAACTGGGAGCGAAAGTTAAAGATTATATGAGCAAAGGGATGCTGGTGCCGGATGAGGTAACTATACAGATGATACTGCAGCGCCTTGCTTCTGATGATTGCAAAAACGGGGTATTGCTGGATGGCTTCCCGCGCAACATTAAGCAGGCTAAAGTGCTGGAAGAGGCTTTGAAAGAGCAGGGTAAAGCTATAGATAAAGCATTATACATAGAAGTATCGGAAGAGGAGCTTATTCGCCGCCTGACAAGCAGGTGGGCGTGTCGCCAGTGCCAGACATCATACCAGGGCAGAAACAATCCCCCCGGGGAAGACGAAAAATGCAAACTCTGCGGCGGCGAGCTTTATCAGAGAGCTGATGATAACAAAGAGACGATAAAAAAACGGCTGGGTGTCTATTTTACGGATACGATGCCGGTTATTGAATACTACAGGAAGCAAGGTAAGCTGCTGGAAATTAACGGAGAGGGCGATGTAGAGGTTATTACAGGAAGAATACTCGGTGCCCTCCGCAAGTGTGAGTTTATAACTAAATGAGTATAATAATAAAATCCGAGCGCGAGATTGCCACCATGCGGCAGGCCGGTCGGATTGTGGCTTCAGTGCTTGAGGTGCTGAAAAAAGAACTGAGAGTGGGAATGAAGACAAAAGAGCTGGACAGTATCGCTGCCAGAGAGCTGGAAAAGATGGGAGCCAAGCCTTCTTTTAAGGGTTATCTTGGCTTTCCGGCGAACCTGTGCGTCTCCATAAATGATGAGATAGTCCATGGCATACCCGGGGAGCGGACTATAAAAGAAGGCGATATTGTCTCACTTGACCTGGGGGCTATATATGACGGCTTCCAAGGTGATTCTGC
>JBDRFC010000007.1:0-2774 GCA_043819155.1 Chloroflexota bacterium
GGAAGACCTTGAAATTCTTTCGATATACCCAAAGTTCATTGAGGAAGCCAGAAGCGAGGGCAGGGAAGAGGCGGCAAAATCCTTCACAATAGCCTTCGAAAGAGAAAAGCACCACCGGGCTATGTTCCGGCAGGCTCTGCGTAATTTGAAGTAGTTTTACTTTCACCATATAAGAGTCATAATAATTATATTTAACCGTGTGAACCAAAATGTTAAGCAGAGAAATGGAAAAGCGCATTATAACCGCGCAAAAGAACGAACTTACCGAGCATTTCATATATGAAAAACTATCCCGGTCGGTAAAAGAAACACATAACAGGGATATCCTGAAATGCATCTCAGGGGACGAACTGAAACACCATGACTTCTGGAAAACGATTACCGGCATTGATGTTAAGCCGTATAAGTTCAGGGTGTGGGCATACTATTTAATCTCAAAGATCTTCGGCATAACATTCGCCATCAAGTTGATGGAGAATAAAGAAGGTGAAGCCCAGATAAACTATGGAGAGCTTTCTCAATCCATACCGGCTGCTAAAGATATCATGCAGGACGAACATGACCACGAAAACGAATTAATAGCCATTATAGACGAAGAAAGGCTCAGATATATTGGCGCTATAGTCCGCGGTTTAAACGAAGCATTTGTAGAGCTTACCGGCGCATTGGCCGGGCTAACCCTTGCTCTGCAGTCCACCAATCTGAGCCACCGCCGGTTTGATTATCGGAGTCGCCATGTCCCTGTCACTGGCCGGTACAGAGTACCTGGCTACAAAATCCGAGGCAAGCCACCAGCGTCCCTTTAAGGCCGCCGTCTATACCGGCTTCGCAAACATTGTCACCGTCTTGTTCTTAATATACCCCTTTTTCCTTTTTGGAAATATATATTTTTCGTTGGCTTTAATGCTTTTTAATGCAATCCTGGTAATATATATATTCACCTTTAATATATCCGTTGCCAAGGAAGTTTCTTTTAAAAGGAATTTCGCCGAGATGGCGTTAATAAGCCTGGGGATAGCAACCATAACATTCGCCATCGGATTACTGGCAAGAAACTTCTTACATATAGAGGTCTAGTTATAATATAATATAATATAATATTACATTATATTGAAGAGGTTTTAGTTTATAAGCCTACATGCCCAGCTTATCGCGCAGATTTATAAAGGCAAGCATGTTTTCACGGCTTATCATGCCAATGATATTATCGCCCTCAATCACCGGCAACTGATTTATCTCTTCTTCTGTCAGCAGTTTCATAACACGGGATAGGTCTTCATCCGCGTTCACCTTCATTAGTTTCTCAAACGGCACCATAATATCAACTACCTTCTTTGAAGCCCATTCTATACGTGGAATCGCCTTTATCTCTTTCAGCGTTATCAGCCCCTTAACATGGTCGCCGTCAGCTATAACGAAGCATTGATTGCCGGTTGGGAGGATGTGCTCGCCAACAAGCTCATCAAGGGTAAGGCTCTGTTTTATTGTTATACATTCCCTTGTCATCGCTTCGCTTACGGCATGACCCTGAAGCATTTGTTGCAGGGTCAGCTGGCGATAGCTGCCCACCGCCGCATTACCCAGAAACCAGCCGATAAATGCCAGCCACAATCCGTTAAACCACCATTCCGGCCCCTGGAAAATAAGCCATATACCTCCAAAAATAAAGAGAAAACTGATACCCCGCCCGGCATTCGAAGCCCACCTTGTGGCACGGCGCAGGTTGCCGCTTCGCCACCACAGTATGGCACGCAGTACACGCCCTCCATCCAGCGGAAAACCGGGCAGAAGATTAAAAATACCAAGCATAAGGTTTATCAAGCCAAGCCAGAATGAGACAGCAATAATGTATTCAAAGGATGCCGGTAAAAAATAAAAGATTGCCCAGAATATACCGCCCAGCAGTATGCTGGTCATCGGTCCGGCGAGGGCGATTTTCAACTCCATCTTCGGATTTGCCGGTTCCTCGGTTATCTGAGATACGCCGCCGAAAATAAAGAGAGTAATGGATTTAACCGGAATGCCTGATGCTATAGCCACAACACTATGCATGAGCTCATGCAACAGTACCGAACCAAAGAATAGTAGGCTGGTTATAATGCCGGTAATAATATAAGCTGATAGACTCCACTCCGGGTAAACACCCGGGAAATAACTGTCAGCCAGCGCCCAGGTAACCAGAGCAAATATGAAAAACCAGGAGAAATGTAGCCTTAAAGGGATTCCGAATAACCTACCGATGGGTATAGCGCTTTTTAACAACTGCACTTCCTTCAGGCTCGAGACTCAGCATACTCTCAGTATTATATCCTGAGTTTATAGTTTCTTGTTTTGCCTGTCAAACCAGGTTCAAGTTATTATTCAGCATAAACGTTAACCTTACCCCTGCCACCCCCCAAGTAAACCAAATAGAAACCATAGGAAATTTTTATAAATATACTCAACCATATCTTTATTCTAGCACCAACGAAGATTTAGCAAAAGGAGTTATACCTCAGGGTTGAATTAATACGTTTAATTCTTTATAATATTACGACCAGTTGACATTTAACGGTAAATCTGTAACAATGGTGCCCGAGTGGCGCAATGGTAGCGCAACCGACTTGTAATCGGTAGGTTAGTGGGTTCGAGTCCCCTCTCGGGCTTGGCCTGCTAATTTTTATGAAGTTTGGGGAGGGGTGCCGGAGTGGTTAATCGGAGCAGACTGTAAATCTGCCGCCTGGAAGGGCTACACAGGTTCGAATCCTGTCCCCTCCACCATGGCAAGATGTATA
>JBDRFC010000008.1:0-11616 GCA_043819155.1 Chloroflexota bacterium
TAGTCATTGCGGCCATTTGCCTCTTGTTTTTTTCAGCAGACTGAATTCTTCTGCATCTTTGGGGCGCTTGCTTATCACCGGTCCTACTATTTGGGGTATAACATCGCCCGCCCGCTGTATAATAACTGTATCGCCCTCACGGATGTCTTTGCGGCGGATATCATCTTCATTGTGCAATGCAGCCTGCTTTATTGTTACCCCACCCACCGATACCGGCTCTAAAACAGCATACGGATTCATAGTGCCGGTTCTGCCCACGCTAATCTTTATTTCTTTAAGTACAGTTGTTCCCTGTACAGCCGGAAACTTGTATGCTATAGCCCATCTCGGCTCATGGCCAATGCTTCCCAGTTGTTCCTGTATATCAATCCTGTCTATCTTGACGACGATTCCATCTGCTTCATAGGGCAGGCTCTCCCTTCCATTGAGCCATTTATTGTAATAATCCTCTACCTGCTCTAATGTATTTAATCTTTTGTTATTTGGATTTATCTTGAATCCCAGAGATTTCAGGTATTCCAGTGCTTCCCAGTGGCTTGATGACATTGTTTTGCCCTCTGCATAGCCTAGCATATATATATAAATATCAAGCGGCCTGGTGGCGGTGATACGCGGGTCCAGCTGCCTCACCGAACCGGCAGCGGCATTCCTTGGGTTAGCAAAAAGGGATAAACCCTCCTCAGCTCGTTCCTTATTCAATCTAGCAAATCCATCCTTCGGTAAAAACACCTCGCCTCTCACCTCAAAACGATAAGGTGCTTCTTTTGATACGGATAGCGGTATGCTCCTTATTGTCCTGAGATTTTGAGTAATATTTTCTCCGCGAAAACCATCACCGCGGGTGGCGCCGACAGTAAGACTGCCATTTTCATAAGTCAGGGCTACCGCCAGACCGTCTATCTTATGTTCGCAGACAAAGCCGAATTCACTGCTGCCTGCCATCTTCGAGACCCGACTATACCATGAGGCTAGCTCTTCCTCTGAGAATGCATTCCCCAGTGATAACAAGGGCTGTGGATGTTCAACGATACCGAAGGCTTCTACCGAGGCGGCGCCTACTCTTTGTGTCGGTGAGTCAGTGGTCAGAAACCGGGGGTATTTTTCCTCCAGCTGCTTGAGCTGGCGCATCAGCTCATCATATTCGGCATCGCTTATCTCAGGGCTGTCAAGAACATGGTAAAGGTAGTTATGTCGGTTAATTTCAGTCCTTAGATTTGCTATTTTTTTCTTTATTTCATTCAGGTCTGCCATGTGCCTTTAGTATATCAAATAAACCGCATTTGATTAAATAATCAGCAGGCATTATCCTTATGTCTGATGAAATTAATTATAGGTTTGGGTAACCCTGGAAGCAGCTATGCCAAAAACCGCCATAATATAGGTTTTATCTGCCTGAATTACTTTGCCCGGCATTATGCTATCCGCTGGGATAAAAAACAGGCAAATGCAAGGACGGGTACCGGTGAAATCGGTAACAATACCGTTCTATTGGCCAAGCCCCAGGCCTATATGAACTGCAGCGGCCAGTCGGTAAGTCGCCTTGTAAATAAGTTCAGGGTAGACCTTAATGATCTCATTGTTATACACGATGACCTTGACCTTTCCCCTGGTAAAATCCGCATCCGCCAAGGCGGTAGTTCTGGTGGGCACAAGGGCATAAATTCCATTATCAGCGGGCTGGGCAGCCGTGACTTTATCCGTATAAGGTTCGGCATCGGCCGCCCTTTTCGCGGTGGAGGCTCTTCCTTCGCAAACGATAATGACATTATTGATTTTGTACTTTCTGATTTTGCTCCCGATGAACAACAGGATATTAAACCATCTATCATCCGGGTAAGTGAAGCTATTACCTGTCTTCTCGATGAAGGGCGTGAAGTAGCTATGAACAGATATAATTAGACGTTTTACCGGCTCTATTCTTAAGTGATATAATCCAGTTGCAAAAGGCTTGCAAATGCTAGAAAAGAAAAGGCTGATTGCCGTTATCGGCGGCTCTCATGCATCGCGTAAGGAAATAAAAACGGCTGAAGATGTCGGCAGAGAGCTGGCAAAAAGAGGTGCCGCCATTGTCTGCGGTGGACTTGGCGGCGTTATGGAAGCCGCCTGTCGTGGAGCCAGTTCCGAAGGGGGCATAACAATCGGCATCCTTCCCGGCGAAAACAGAAATGACGCCAATCAGTATGTTCAAATTTCCATAGTCACCGGTATAGGTTATGCCAGAAATGTAGCCGTCGTTAAATCAGCCCAAGCGGTTATCGCCATCGGTGGCAGCTACGGCACTCTATCCGAGATAGGCCACGCCATCCAGAGCGGTATTCCGGTAATCGGTATTGATACATGGTCTCTATCAAAAGGTGGTAAAATAAATAGCTCTATTATCCCGGCTGAAAATGCTGCCGATGCCGTAGGGAAAGCCTTTGATTTAATCGTAGATTAATAGTCATGGATATTTAAATGTCTATTATTAAAATTCTTAAAGCCAGCGAAATCCTGGACTCAAGGGGAAACCCGACCATTAAGGTTGAGGCTGAACTATCCAGTGGTGTCATCGGCGAGGCGGCTGTACCTTCGGGTGCCAGCACCGGTAAACATGAGGCAGTTGAACTGCGTGATGGGGATAAATCAAGATATAATGGGCTGGGTGTCTTAAAAGCCGTTGCCAATGTAAATGATATTATTGCCCCGTCTTTAATCGGTGTATCTGCCACCGACCAGCAAGCTATCGACCGTAAACTCATAGAGCTTGACGGCACTAATAACAAGTCCAGGCTGGGAGCCAACGCCACTTTAGGTGCATCACTGGCTGTGGCACACGCTGCTGCTAACCTGCTGAGTGCATCCCTCTACCGCTATCTTGGCGATGATAATACCTTTAAACTGCCGGTGCCGATGCTGAATATTCTTAACGGCGGCAAGCACGCCGCTGATTCAACAGACTTTCAGGAGTTTATGGTAGTCCCTGCCGGAGCCAATAGTTTTGCCGAAGCCCTGCGTATGGGCACAGAGGTCTACCACAACCTTAAGACGGTACTTAAAAGCAAAGGCCTTAATACAAATGTCGGCGACGAAGGCGGTTTTGCCCCTTCATTATCATCAAACAGCCAGGCAA
This sequence comes from Chloroflexota bacterium, assembly GCA_043819155.1. GTDB lineage: Bacteria > Chloroflexota > Dehalococcoidia > Dehalococcoidales. The sequence continues at coordinate 3,110 of JBDRFC010000008.1, forward strand.
TAGAATACATCCTTCAAGCTATTGAGCAAGCCGGCTACCAGCCGGGCAAGGAATGTTTTATCGCCCTGGACCCGGCAGCCAGCGAATTCTACAAGGATGGCAAATATATACTATCACGCGAAGGTAAGGTATTAACCAGCCAGCAGATGGTAGATTATTATGTCAATTGGGTAAGCAGCTACCCTATCATCAGTATTGAGGATGGTATAGCTGAAGATGACTGGGAAGGCTGGCAACTGCTTACCAGCAGGATTGGGGATAGGGTCCAGCTTGTCGGTGATGACCTTTATGTTACCAATGTAGACCGCCTTAACCAGGGAATAAAACTTAAAGCCTCTAATTCTATACTTATTAAACTTAACCAGATAGGCACTCTCACCGAGACAATCTCGGCTATAAATACGGCACACAAAGCAGGCTGGACTGCGGTAGTCAGCCACCGTTCCGGCGAAACCGAAGACACCACCATAGCCGACCTGGCTGTCGGTCTTAACTGCGGGCAGATTAAAACAGGCGCCCCCTGCCGTTCGGAGCGAACCGCCAAATATAACCGCCTCCTTAAAATAGAAGCCGAACTCGGAGATAAAGCGGTTTTTGCCGGTATGGACGCATTCCATAAATTCAAGAGCCGGGCAGATGAATGAAAAATTTAATTCATAATCCCAGAATAATCAATAAATGGTTCTGTCATAAGCTGGAATGCTTTGGCGATTTTATAAAATCCTATTCCGCGAATAAATCAAAATTTTATCTAGAGCCTTTTGCCGGTGGCGGTACTTATACCTGTAAAGATACTGATTGCCTAATTTATAGTTCGGAAGCCAGAGCATTAAATAATGGTTTCTTAAAATGCATTTTCTTGGTTAATAATGTGCAGGATGCCAAAAACCTGAAAATTCTAGCTTCGCCGTTGAATTCTGAAAGCGCCATAATAACAGGCAACTGCGTTAACGATAAGACTTTACGCCAAGCTTTTAACCTTATCCCCCGTTCTGAAACCAGTTTCGCCTTTATTGACCCGCCGGGATATAACAAGCTACGCTGGTCAACGATAAAAAAACTGTCTGCTCATGGTATAGACTGGAAGGGTCACAAGATGGACCTCTTAATAGTTTTTCCGCTGGAGATGGCATTACTGAGAAATATGACCCGCCCCGATTGCGAAGCCTCCATTAACCGTCTTTACGGTAGCCATGATTGGCAGCAGGTACGTCAAAAAAGGCAGGATGGCGAGATAGGGCAGAGCGAAGCCAGAAAAAAGCTTGTGTCTTTATATAAAGCCGGATTAAAGAGCCTGGGCTATAGATATGTAGATGACCTGAAGCCGGCACTTTTTTCAAACCCTCCCAACTACCACCTTTTCTGGGCAAGCGATGCCGTTAGCCGCCTGCATGAGCTTACCGATATATGGAACAAGCCCAGATACCTACCCTGCGAACTTTTCGGTAATACTGGTAATAAAAAATAATGAATAAAATCGGCATTACCACCACCGTGCCCATAGAGGTCCTGCTGGCTGCCGGATATCAACCGATAGACCTGAACAATATCTTTATAAACGATCCCAACCCGGAACACATTGTCAGGCTTGCCGAACAGGATGGCTTTCCTCTTAACTGTTGTAGCTGGATTAAAGGCATTTACGGCGTCTGTATGCAGTCTGACATTGATACCGTTTTGTGCGTCACCAGCGGCGATTGTTCTAACACGGTTATGCTGATGGAAGTTTTAAAGCTTAAAGGCTTTAAGGCAATACCCTTCGCCTATCCCGAAGAGCCGGATATAAATAAGATGCAGCATACACTTGAAAAATTTGCCAGTAGCATAGGCACTACCATGGCGGAAGCTAATAAAGAAAGGCAGAAGTTAAAGCAATGCCGGGAGCTGGCACATTCCCTTGACAGGCTTACCTGGCAGGATGGATTGGTTAGTGGCTTTGAAAACCACCTGTGGCTGGTATCAGTTTCCGATTTTAATCAGGACTATTTTAAATACTCGGACCAGCTACAGAAGGTGATAACAAGCTGTCGTAACCGCCCGCCTTACCCCGATGATATGCTCAGGATTGCCTATGTCGGTGTGCCATCGGTTTACGGGCGAGACCTCTACCGCTATTTCGAAAAAAACGGGGCGAGGGTGGTTTTCAACGAAATACAACGCCAGTTTGCCATGCCGCAGCCGGGAAGCTCGCTTGCAGAGCAATATTCAAATTATACCTACCCTTATTCAATATATAAGCGCGCAGAAGACATCTCCGGTGAACTTGAAAGACGACGTGTGGATGGTGTTATCCACTATGTCCAGGCTTTCTGCCACCGGGGTATCGGTGATATAATATTTCGCGATAGCATAAAATTACCCATAATGACCCTCGAAGGTAACGACGATTTCTTTCTCAACCAGCATAACAGAACGCGTGTTGAGGCTTTTTTAGATATGCTCAGACATAATCGTAAAAGGCTTGAACACAACGAAAAAGCTTGTAGCAAATAAATTATAGGAGGTTTGATAAGTGACCCGTATCGGTATTAACGGTTTCGGCAGGATTGGCAGATTGACCCTCAGGGCAATCAATCAGCACAGCAATGGAGAAATAGAGGTAGCGGCCATAAATGATCTGGCAGACGCCAGAACCAATGCTCATCTTTTCAAGTGGGATAGCACCTATGGTCCTTATAATGGAGCGGTAGAAGCTACCGAAGATATAATTACCATTGACGGTAATGGGATAAAGGTTTTTTCAGAGCGTGATCCGGGCAATATACCCTGGTCTGATTATGGAGTGGATATAGTAATAGAATCAACCGGTATTTTTAATGACGCCACCAAAGCAGCCGCTCATAAAAATGGCGGTGCTAAAAAAGTAATCATATCGGCACCGGCTAAAAATGAGGATATAACCATCGTCCTCGGTGTCAACGAAGGTAAATACCAGCCTGATAAACACCACGTCATATCCAATGCATCCTGCACCACCAATTGTCTCGCCCCGGTAACCATGTTGCTGCAGCAAAGTTTCGGTATAAGAAAGGGGTTGATGACCACCATCCATGCTTATACAAACGACCAGCGCCTCCAGGATACCTATCATAAAGACCTGCGCCGTGCTCGCGCGGCAGCCGAAAACATGGTGCCGACAACCACCGGCGCCGCTTATGCCATAGGTCGTGTTTTACCGGAGCTCGAAGGCAAGCTGCACGGAATCGCACTGAGAGTGCCTGTAGCCACTGTTTCTCTGGTTGACCTTGTCGTCGATCTTGAAAAAAATACAAGTGCCGATGAAATAAACCAAGTTTTTAAATCCGCCGCAGAGGGACAATTAAAGGGAATCCTGGAGTATTGCCAGGAACCTCTTGTCAGCTCTGATTTCAAAGGCAACACAGCAAGCTCTATTGTTGATGCACCCAGTACTATTGTTATCGGTAATAATTTAGCCAAAGTTCTTGCCTGGTATGATAACGAATGGGGGTATTGCTGTCGCCTGGTTGACCTTGTAAAATTTATTAGCGACAAAGGACTATAATACCCCTGTATCAAAGTTGACATCCTCCGTATGGTGGGGTTAAAATAGCGCAATGTCTAATGTCAAACATGGAGGTTAGAAATGAAATTAGTAGTTATAGGTTTCGGTCAATGCGGCAGCCGCATTGCCGATGAGTTTGCCCGATTGAATAAGAGAGCACGCAGTCACCGGGGAATAGAGATAACACCCGGCGTTTTCGCTGTTAATACAGATGCCGCCGATCTCAGCGGACTTTCCACTATAAAAGCAGATTACCAGCACCGCATACTTGTCGGCGGGCGTAAGACCGGTGGTCATGGCGTCGGCAAGATTAATGAGCTTGGTGCCGAGATTGCCAGGGAAGACGCCGACAAGGTAGTAGACGCCCTCAGGGCAACCAAGCGGTTTTACGAAACGGATGGTTTTCTTCTTGTTGCCGGCGCCGCCGGTGGCACCGGTTCCGGTTCCATACCGATAATAGCCCATCAAATAAAGGAGCGTTATACGGATAAGCCGCTATACGCGCTGGTTATCCTCCCTTTTGAGCATGAAGAGGAGAACGAAGAGCGAACCGTCTACAATACGGCCGTATGCCTTAAATCTATCTACTCGGTAGCCGATGCGGTAATACTTGTTGACAACCAGAGATACGTCAGGAAGGACTTTTCATTAAAGGACAACCTGTCCAAAATCAACTCCCTCATCGTTGAGCCATTCTACAATCTTCTCTGCGCCGGTGAGGAGAAAAAGGCAAGAAACGTCGGCGCCAAGACGCTTGATGCCGGTGATATCATACAGACCCTTTTAGGCTGGACAGTGCTTAGCTATGGCGAATCCAATTTGAAACGTTTCAGGTTATCCATCGGTGGCAAGAACTTCAGGGAGAAAAGCACCGAGACTCACAAAGGCATACAGGCAATGGATGAAGCTATAAGCGAACTTTCAACCCACTGCAACCCGAAGGATGCCGGCCGAGCTTTATATCTCCTTTCGGCACCAGCCAAAGAAATTAACATGGACCTTGTTAAAGATCTCAGCGACTGGTTAAAAGATATGGCCCCCAATGCCATCATAAGAAATGGTGATTACCCGAGGCAAAGCGGAGTCATGAACGTAACACTTATACTTTCCGAACTCAGTGATGTAGAAAAGGTAAGGAACTACTACAATAAATCGACAAACCTTGTGCCAATAATAAAACAGAGGCAAAAAGAAGTGGAGGCCAAGTTGAAGACCTTAGACGAGACCGGCAAGGACATACCCTCTCTTCTATAAATACACTAATCGTTAACTTTGCCTGACACAGTCCCCTTATCATATTATAGGGGACTGTTTATTTATATATTTATCACTTAATGCTACTTTCTTTTAAGTGAACCTTGCTTATTAGCAAATTTCAATCCTTTTTAGTATCCAAGACTCTTTGGAATTGAAACGATATAGGTTATAATAGGTGTGCTGAAGTATGGACTCACAGGTCTTCTATCGTAAGTGGCGCCCGCAAACCCTTGCCGATGTTGTCGGCCAGGAGCATACGACGATAACCCTGCTCAATGCCCTGAGCAGCTCTCGTGTTTCCCACGCTTACCTTTTTTGCGGTCCCAGGGGTACCGGTAAGACAAGTACCGGGCGCATACTGGCAAAAGCCGTAAACTGCCTGAAAGACGGTAAGGGTGAGCCATGCAACACCTGTGATATATGCCAGGCAATCACCGAGGGCAGAGCCATTGATGTAATAGAGATTGATGCTGCCTCAAACACCGGTGTCGATGACATTCGTTCTCTTAGAGAGAAGGTTAATTACGCCCCCGGCCAGGCAAAATATAAGGTCTATATTATAGATGAAGTCCATATGCTCAGTAACAGTGCTTCCAATGCGTTGCTAAAAACGCTTGAAGAACCTCCCCCCAATGTCATTTTTATTCTAGCAACGACCGAATCCCATAAGGTTCTGCCCACCATTATTTCGCGCTGCCAGCGTTTCGATTTCCGCCGTGTTGGCCAGAATGACATTGTATTTAAGCTGGACCATATCTGTAAGTCCGAGGGTATCAAGATAAAACCTGAGGCATTGAGGTTAATTGCCAGGAGCGCATCAGGCAGCTTGCGTGATGCCGAAAATCTTATGGAGCAGCTATTTACCTTTTACGGTTCGGATATTAAGCTTGCCCAGGTGCAGTCTATGCTGGGTATGACCGGCGATAAACGCGTCAATGATTTCTTAAAGCATATCATCAACAATGACATCTCTTCCGGTATGAAAACAATTAATGCGGTAAATAGCGACGGTCTTGACCTGAAGCAGTTCAAGCGTGAGCTTGTTTCTTATCTCAGGCATCTCCTCCTTATAAAGAATGGCTGCGATAAAGATCTGGACCTGACTGCCGAGGAAATAGCCGATCTAAAAGAGCTGGCTTCAACAACTTCAACGGAACGGATTTTAATGGCGGTCAAGCTATTTGGCAGTCTTGATTTCAGCAATAATGATTATTCCACCCTGCCGTTCGAACTGGCACTTGTCGATTGCAGTCTGGCACTAACCGCAAATGAACCTGCAGCCGTCAAACAGCTTGAACCCGAACCGGTAAGGCAGGTAAAGAAAAGCACAATACCTACAGTTGCTGCCCCGAAGAAGAAGCAGCCAGAAATAAAAACTGAATCTTTCGAAGAATCTTCCCCACCTGTAGAGGCTTCAAAATTTGCACCTCCGGAAGCGGATGAAAAACTGGAGTATTTAAAGTCCAACTGGAAACAGATTATTGAACAGGCGCCGGAAAGCACAAGGAGAACGGCAGCCATTGCCATTCTCAGGAGTGCTGGTGTTCAACCGGTAGCCATTGACGGTGATACCATAGTGCTTACTTTCAAATACCTATACCACAAAGAGAAAATCGAAGAGATGGAAAACAGAAAAACAACAGCCGAAATCATAAGTAACTTCCTGGGGCATAGTTGCCAGGTCCGTTGTGTTTATGAAGCTGATGAAAATCACCTTGTACGCGAAGCACAAAAATTAGGTGCTAAAATAACGAACGTGGAGGAAAAATGAATCTTTCAATGATCAAGCAGGCTTTCGAACTTAAGTCCAAGCTTGAGAAAACCCAGAAAGAACTGGGCAAGATGAAGGTGGAGGCAGAGTCTGGCAATGGTGCCGTAAAGGTTACCGCCAGCGGTCGGCAAAATATACTATCCATTAAAATATCTCCCGACATCATAGACCCTGAAAAGCCAGCCCAGCTGGAAAAGCTTGTTTTACAGGCGGTAAACGGCGCCATGGATGAATCAAAAAAACTTGCCGATAAGCATTTAAGCGAGCTCACCGGTGGTATAAAGATTCCAGGCATAACCGATTAATATCAGGGGGGTTAGATTGGATATAAATCCTTCGACAACAATCAGTTCTGTAAACAATCTTATTCAGGAGCTATCAAAGCTGCCGGGCATTGGCCCCAAGAGTGCCCAGCGTTTGACCTTTCACCTGCTGCGCGCTCCTGATGAGCAGGCGAAGAACCTTGCCGAAGCTATCCTGTCTTTGCGGCAAAAAACCCGGCTTTGTTCCGTTTGTTTCAATATTGCCGACAACGACTTGTGCCCGATATGCTGTAGCGGCAAACGGGATAATGCTAAAATCTGTGTCGTCGAACAGCCTCAGGACATCCTTGCCATAGAGCATATTTGTATTTACAAAGGGTTGTACCATGTTCTTCACGGCGCTATCTCCCCCACGGAGGGCATCGGCAGTGAAGGTATAAGAATAAAAGAGCTTTTTGAGCGCCTAAAAAGCAGCCGGGTGGACGAGGTCATTATCGCCACCAACCCCACCCTCGAAGGCGAACAGACATCTATGTATCTCAATAAAATTATTTCCCCGCTGGGAATCAGGGTAACCAGGCTGGCACGTGGGCTTCCTTTTGGTACCGAGCTGGAATATGCCGACGATGTTACCCTGACCCGTGCCCTTGAGGGCAGGCAGGAGCTTTAAACTAACCCTTAATCCATTAAGAGAGGTGCTAAAATGCCAAGAATATTTTCAAGGGCAAAAAAGGCAGGCCTCCCCCCGGGAACCCTTACCTATTTAGGTGATAAAAAGGTGGATAAGGTAAAGATTAGTTTAATTGACTATGACGAAGCGCAATTTCAGGAAAAAGAGGTTAAAACGGCCGAGGAATGCTTTTCATTCAAAAATACACCAACCGTTACCTGGATAAATATAGACGGTGTCCATGATATTGAACTAATAGAGAAACTTGGCAGGATTTTTGACCTTCACCCGTTGATTTTAGAAGATATTGTCAACGCTCAACAAAGACCAAAGATGGAGGATTCGGGTAATTATATATTTATAGTCCTCAGGATGCTTCATTACGATGCTAAAGACAACGAGGTAAAATCAGAACAAGTAAGCTTGGTCCTCGGTTCTAACTTCGTTATCTCCTTTCAGGAGAGCGAGGGTGATGTCTTTGAACCTATCCGTGAAAGGATAAGGAAGAGTAAGGTACGCATTAGAAAGATGGGTGCTGACTACCTCGCTTATGCACTGGTGGATGCAGTAGTGGACAATTACTTTATAGTACTTGAGAAACTTGGTGAAATAATAGAAGGCATTGAGGACAAACTTATACAGGCACCCACTCCTGAAACATTACAGATAATTCATAGTTTAAAACGAGAGGCTATTTCATTACGTAAATCAGTCTGGCCATTACGAGAGTTAATCAGCGGACTCGACAGGGCAGAGACGCCCTTAATACATAAATCTATAAAAATATACATCAGAGATGTTTACGACCACACCATACAAGTAATTGATACCATAGAGAGCTTCAGGGATACGATTACCGGCATGCTTGATATCTACCTCTCGAGCGTTAGCAATCGAATGAACGAAGTAATGAAGGTGCTGACCATCTTTGCCGCTATTTTTATCCCGTTGACCTTTATTGCTGGCATCTACGGCATGAACTTTTCTTTTATGCCCGAACTTTCCTGGCACTGGGGCTATCCG
>JBDRFC010000009.1:0-56707 GCA_043819155.1 Chloroflexota bacterium
ATGTTACCCCTGGTCTTCAAGAAGCTGTTGCTGTTCGCTTTGACGAGGCCATGTCGGGAAAGTATAATAACCATGGTAAATCTGAAAGCAAATTAGTAGCAAATTCGTAGCAAAAGGCAGTTATGTCAAGAATATGGAGAATATCAATACCACTAATTTAGCTTCAGATTAGGCATTTGGAGAGGTGTCCGAGTGGTTGATGGTGCCGCTCTCGAAAAGCGGTCTCCGTTTTTAGCGGAGCGTGGGTTCGAATCCCACCCTCTCCGCCAGTTTAACGTTAATACTGAAGAACATATAATATAGCAATATACCTATTTATGGAGAGGTGCTGGAGTGGCCTATCAGGCGCGCCTGGAAAGTGCGTGTCGGGTTTCCGACCGTGGGTTCGAATCCCACCCTCTCCGCCACTATTTCTTTGTCTACAGTCTGCCTCTGTGCTAGAATGAAACCGCTTTGACAGTGAATAAAGAAGACATCAAATACTGTGTGGGATTCAACATTATACCCGGTATAGGCCGTGTAAAATTCAACCAGCTCGAAACGTATTTCGGCAGCCTTGAAGATGCATGGAGAGCAGGCCCGGCCGAGCTAATGCGTGCCGGTCTGGATAGAAAATCGGCAAGGACTATAAACGAATGGCGCCCCAGGATATCCCCTGAGGCGGAGATGAAAAAGCTGGAGCACTGCGGTATAGAGGTTCTTACCTGGCATGACTCTAATTACCCTGCTCGTCTAAAGGAGATATATGACTATCCGCCGGTGCTATATATCAGAGGTTCAATAATTGACGAGGATGAGTGGTGCCTGGCGGTTGTTGGTACAAGACAACCTACCGCATACGGCAGACAGGTAACGGAAGAGATAGTTAACGAACTATCCAGAAGCAGGATAACCATAGTCAGTGGCCTGGCGAGGGGAATTGATTCAGTAGCTCATAAAAGTGCACTGGAAGCCGGCGGTAGAAGCATTGCCGTTATGGGAGGTGGACTTGATTCCATCTATCCGGCTGAGAATACAAATCTGGCACGTAGTATAATTAAAAAAGGAGCCCTTCTCAGTGAGTATCACCCAGGCACAAAACCCAGACCAGAAAACTTTCCCCGGCGCAACCGTATAATGAGCGGTATTAGCCTCGGTGTTCTTGTGATTGAGGCCGGCAAAGCAAGTGGGGCATTGATTACTGCCCACCTGGCGCTGGAGCAAAATAGAGAGGTATTTGCCATTCCGGGCAGCATCCTCTCTCCATCTAGTATAGGAACAAATCAACTTATTAAAGAAGGAGCCAAGCTTGTTCGTGATTTCGGCGATATCCTTGAAGAGCTTAATCTTACCGCCATCGCCAAGCAACTGGAGATGAAGGAGATTATTCCTTCATCCGATACAGAGGCTTTACTTCTTAAGAAACTGGGTGCCGAACCCGTTCATATTGATGAGATATGCCGTGCCAGTGACTTGCCTATGGCAACTGTCAGCAGTACCATGGCAATGATGGAGCTAAAGGGTATGGTTAAACAGGTAGGAATGATGAACTACTCTCTATGCCGCAAAGCCAGAGAGAAATATATTGTGGAAATAGACTGATGAAGAAAAACCTTGTAATAGTCGAGTCGCCGGCAAAAGCAAGAACGCTTACAAAGATACTTGGCAATAAGTATAAAATTACGGCATCACTGGGGCACATCAGGGATTTGCCCAGAAGCCGCCTGGGTGTTGATATAGAGCAAGATTTTCAACCAAAGTACGTCGTTTCAAGAGATAAAGGCAAGACCGTAAGAGAGCTTGAAAAGGCAGTCAAATCAGCCGATAATATATATTTAGCTACAGACCCGGATAGAGAGGGAGAGGCTATCGCCTGGCACCTGCTTGAGATAACAAAATCAAACAATAAATCCTATAAACGTGTTGTTTTCCACGAAATAACAAAACCGGCAATTGAGAAAGCATTTAAATCTCCCCGTTCCATAGATATGCAGCTTGTAAATGCCCAACAGGCAAGGCGTATTCTGGATAGGCTGGTTGGTTACAAGCTAAGCCCGCTATTGTGGCGCAAGATAAGAAAAGGTCTGTCAGCCGGCAGGGTGCAATCGGCAGCCCTTAAAATTATTGTCGACCGGGAACGTGAAATCGAAAAATTCATCCCGGTTGAATACTGGACTATTGAAGCCGAGCTGGCTAAAAAGGACTCCACTGAAAAAACACCTTTTCGTGCTATGCTTTCCGGGCTGGTTGACGGCACAGGGCTTGATATTGACTGTCAGGAAGAAGCGGATGGTATTAAAGCAGAGCTTGAAGAAGCCAGCTATACTGTTACCAAGGTAAATACAAAAAAGGTAAACCGCCAACCGGCACCGCCATTTATTACAAGTACACTACAGCAGGAAGCCTGGCGTCGCTTTCGCTTCAGCGCCAAACAGACAATGGTAATCGCCCAACAGCTCTATGAGGGATTACAGGTTGGCGATGAAGGCAGCGTCGGTCTCATTACATATATGAGGACGGATTCAACAAATGTCGCCCGTTCGGCAATTGCTGAAACCAAGGATTTTATAAGTAGCAAGTACGGCTCTCAGTATTTACCCCCTCACTCCCGCTCCTTCTCCGCTAAAGTAAAGGGAGCCCAGGAAGCCCATGAAGCTATAAGGCCAACCGAGGTATTGCGCCAGCCATCACAGCTAAAACCATATCTCAATGCAACACAATTTAAGCTTTATAATCTTATCTGGCAGCGAATGGTAGCCAGCCAGATGGCGGCGGCGACATTTAATAATACAAGTATCGAAATAAAAGCCCATTGTCAAAAATCAAAAACGAATTACCTCTTCAGGACTTCAAGCTCGGTGAATGTTTTCCCCGGTTTTACGGTCATTTATGCCGAGGGCAAAGATGAGGAAAAGGAAGTAAGCAATCCTCCTTTACCTCCTCTGGAGAAAGGTGACGAACTGAACCTGTTAAACCTTTTCCCCGAACAGCGATTCACTAAACCGCTGCCACGTTTTACAGAAGCCACACTTATAAAGATGCTTGAGCAGGCTGGCATTGGCCGACCAAGTACCTACGCCCCGATATTATCCGTAATACAGGAACGTGAATATATAAAGAAGACAAAGGGCAGCTTGATACCTACGGAACTTGGGTTTGTGGTAAATGATATGCTTACCAGATATTTCTCTGGCATTGTCAATGCAGAGTTTACGGCAAACCTTGAAGATGAGCTTGATAAAATAGCAAATGAGAACCTTGATTGGGTTCAGGTTGTTAGAGCATTCTACACCCCTTTTGAAAAAGACCTTGAGGAGGCCGCCGAGCTTATAGAAAAGGTTAAACTGGCTGATGAGGAAACCGGAGAGGTATGCCCGAAATGCGGTAAACAAATAGTCGTTAAAACGGGACGATTTGGCAAGTTTTTTGCCTGTAGCGGTTTCCCCGAATGTAAATATACTGCCTCCTTTCAGATAAAGACAGGTGCGAAATGTCCGGAATGCGGCTCCGAACTTACAGGCAAGAGAAACAAAAAGAAACGCCTCTTTTACGGCTGTAGCAATTATCCGAAATGCAGTTTTGCCATCAATCTCAAGCCGCTGCCTCATCCCTGCCCTGATTGTGGGGGGCTGTTGATAATACACCGCTCAAAATGGCAGAAGTGCAGCAAGTGCGATTACAAGGGAAAACTGGAGCAGGACTAATTTTGTGCAGGAAACATTTAAAAAGTATATAAACTACCTTGAAGCGGAGCGTAATGCTTCGCCCTATACCATACGTAATTACAGCAACGACCTGTGGGGAAACTACAAACGTGGTTCACAGAAGGGGTTCTTCCAGTTCCTAAGGTTGAGAAAGATTGATTCTATAGACAAGGTTGATAAACATGTCCTGCGCGATTACCTCTCGTATCTTATCGAACAGGGGATCGCAAAGGGTAGCATAACACGCAAGCTATCGGCTATCCGCTCTTTTTATCGCTACCTGGTGAGAGAGGGCATCCTTGATAATAATCCGATAGAGCAAGCAGCCTCACCAAGACGGGATAGGAGATTGCCATCATTTCTTACCGCTGATGAGATGGTTGATCTGCTGAAAGCCCCTGACCTGAAAACACCGCAGGGATTACGTGATCGCTGTTTAATGGAGCTTATCTATGCCGCCGGTTTAAGAGTAAGCGAACTTGCCAGGTTAAATATTGAGCATGTGAATCTGGATGCCTTCGAAATCAAGGTTATGGGCAAGGGTTCGAAGGAAAGAATTGTTTTAATCGGCAAGCCGGCAGCCAGGGCTTTAAATGATTACCTTGATAATAGCAGACCTTTGCTCCAAGGCAATGCAGGCAATAATGATACCATATTTTTAAATAACCAGGGCAGTAGATTGAGCGAACGTATGATTCAAAAAATACTGAATAAATATGCCAGACTTGCCGGCATAAATAAAAGAGTATACCCTCACCTCCTCAGACATACATTTGCTACCCACCTGCTTGATGGTGGCGCCGACCTGCGTGTTGTCCAGGAGCTTTTAGGGCATTCAAGCCTATCAACCACCCAGATATATACCCATGTAACCCAGAGCCGTGCCAGAAAAGTTTATCTCTCGGCTCACCCTATGGCAAAGGAAGAAAAGGATGATGATTCAGATGACAAATCAACTGGAACAACGGCTAATAAATTTACGTAAGAGGCTGGTTGAAATAAACTGCGATGCCGTTTTAATCTCTCAGCCGGAAAACAGGTACTATCTATCCGGGTTTGACGGCACAGCCGGCTTTTTGCTTATTACAAAAAAACATAGTATCCTTGCCACAGATTTCCGCTACACAGAGCAGGCGGAAAAACAGGCTGCTTGTTTTGAAGTTATCCGGACTGAAGGCAAAATGGAGGACTGGCTTCCCGATTTAATGAGAAGACTTTCCGTTAAAAATATCGGTTTTGAATCCGGTCATCTAAATTATTCCATCTACAGCCAGCTTTGCAATATATTTTCAAACTTAAAGCCAAATATAAATCTGATTCCTTTACAGGAAGCAGTAGATTCCCTGAGGGCTGCCAAAGAACCTGGAGAAGTAGAACTTATTACCAGGGCGGTGACTCTGGCTGATGCCGCAATGAAATATACTATTTATACAATTAAGCCTGGGTTGACTGAGCTTGAAGCAGCCTGGGAAACGGAAAAATATCTACGTGAAAATGGCAGCCAACCATTGCCCTTTAATATAATTATTGCCTCTGGGCCCAATTCAGCACTGCCTCATGCCAAACCAACGGAACGTAAAATAAAAAAAGGCGAACCAATCATCATTGACCTCGGTGCGAAGTTTCAGAATTATACAAGCGATATAAGCCGTACCATCTGCCTGGGCGAACCAGATGATACTTTCAAGAAAGTCTACAGCATCGTCCTGAGAGCACAGCAGACAGCCATAGACGGGATTACAGATAAAATAAATGCTACACAGGCTGATAGTCTTGCAAGGGATGTTATAGAGCATTCTGGTTACGGTAAACAATTCGGACACAGCCTGGGGCATGGGTTGGGGCTTACAATTCATGAAGAGCCATACCTTAGTCAAAACTACAAAGAAAGCCTTGCCGATAATATGGTATTTACAATAGAACCCGGTATTTACATATCTGGCTGGGGCGGAGTCCGGTTAGAAGATACTGTAACGCTGGAAAATGGTAAAATAAAGTTGCTTTCACAAACTGAAAAATATGATTTTGGGAGTTCTGAATGCTAAACAGTACAGAGTTAAAAAAAGGAATCGTTATTGAGCTAAACGATAAGTTATACCAGGTTATTGAATACAAACATATTAAAATGAAGCGAACGGCGCTGGTGCGCCTCAAACTCAGGGATATTATAGGTGGCCATACAATAGAACAGACCTTCCAGTCCGACGATAAATTCAAACGCGCACGGCTTGAATACCGCCGAATGCAATACCTATATAGTGATGGTGGTATTTATAACTTTATGGATGAGGAGAACTTTGAACAAATACCATTGAATGCTTCCCAGCTTGGCGACGCCGTAAACTATATGAAAGAGAATATGTCCCTGGAGATATCGAGTTATAAGGATGAGATAATAGGCGTGGAGTTGCCCATCACTATCGAACTTAAAGTAATCCAGACCGACCCCGGTTTCAAGGGTGATACGGCAACTGGCGGCACAAAGCTGGCTAAAATGGAAACCGGAATCACAATACAGGTACCCCTTTTTATCAATGAGGGGGATATTATTAAGGTCGATACCCGCACCGGCAATTATTTAGAAAGGGCAAGCCAGTAATTTGCTGAAAGCCGACCTCCATATTCATACAAAATATTCAATGGATTGCGTTACTCCATTGGATAGGTTAGTTGAACGCTGTCTTGAACTGGGGATAAACTGCGTCGCTATAGTCGACCACGGAACGGTAGAAGGAGCATTAAAATTAAAGGGAATAGCTCCGTTTAAAGTGATTGTAGCCGAGGAAATACTGACCCCCGATGGTGAAGTTATGGGTATGTTTCTAGAGGAAACAATACCCAGCGGTATTTCAGTTTCCGAAGCGATTTCAAGAATCAGGGCTCAAGGCGGGCTTGTTTGCATACCTCACCCGTTTGATATATTCCGGCCATCTGCTATGAGAGGCAAAACATTAAAAATGATAGCAGAACAGATTGATATTCTTGAAGTATTCAATGCCAGGACACTTCTCTTTCAGAGCCAGAATAAAGCAATGTCGTTTGCCGAAAAATATGGGCTTAAAAAGAGTGCCGGCAGTGATGCTCATACCCTGCCGGAGATAGGTAACGCTTATGTAGAGATGCCAGAGTTTAATAATCGTGATGAATTTTTACAAGCCCTGGCTCAAGGGGATATACACGGACATAAAACAAACCCACTGGCACACTTCGCCAGTTTGAAGAATAGAGTAACAAAGAGGCTTGGTTAGCTATGTATAGGTTCGGCTGGTTTTCTACCGGTAGAGATAAAGCCGCCCGGGATCTTCTTGAAACTGCCTGTAATGCAATAGAAAAAGGTGAAATTAAGGCTGAGATTGCCTTTGTTTTTTGCAGCCGTGAACCCGGAGAATCTGTTGAAAGCGACAGGTTTATTGCCCTGGTTAATAGTTACGGGATAGCGCTTGTCTGTTATTCTTACAATAAGTTCAAATACGGCAGGGATTCTGATAAGCAGGAGGGTGCTTTACCACAATGGCGGCTTGAATACGACCGTAAGGTAATGGAAATGCTTGACAGTTTCCAGCCTGACCTCTGTATTCTGGCAGGCTTTATGTTGATTGTGGGCAAAGAAATGTGTAAAAGATGCGACATGATTAACCTCCACCCTGCCACCCCCGGCGGTCCCACAGGCACATGGCAGGAGGTAATCTGGCAGCTTATAGAAGGCAGGGTTACAGAAACCGGTGTTATGATGCATCTTGTTACTCCAGAGCTGGATAAAGGCCCGGTGGTCAGCTATTGTACTTTTACAATCACCGGTATAATGTTTGATAAGTACTGGCAGCAGTTAAAAGGGCAGGATATTAGCGAAATTAAGAAACTACAAGGGGAAAACAATACATTGTTCCGGCTTATCCGCCGGCATGGACTAAAAAGGGAGTTTCCGTTGATACTGGCTACGATGAAGGCTTTCAGCCAGGGTAAGATAAGAATAACGGGTGGCAAAATCACCAATTCACAGGGTGCAATTATGGGCGGTTATAACCTGACTGCTGAGATAGATAATATCATCAGCGAATAATAATCCGCCTTATATAGGGAAGGTGATAGAGATTAATAATTTTATCTGTTTTGACCTTGAGGGACCTTTAACACCACAGGACAATGCCTATGACCTTATGAAGCTCTTCCCCAACGGTGATAAGGTCTTTGAGGTTATCAGCCGTTATGATGACCTGCTGACGATGGAGGGCAGGCATGATTATGAACCCGGCGATACCCTGGCACTGATAGTCCCCTTCCTTGTGCTGCATAATATAACCGAAGCTGATATTAAAAAGCTGGCTGAAAAAGCTACTTTTACAGGTGGTGCTACTGAACTCGTTTCCTTGCTTAAGAAGAATGGCTGGCAGGTTTTCTGTATTACTACTACATATGAGCAGTATGCCCATCACCTTACCCAAAAATTGGGTATTGCCGGAGACAATGTCGCCTCTACGCTCTTTGGACTAAATAGCTTTGCAGATATGTTATGTAAAGATGATACCACCCTGCTGCAGGATATGGAACGAAGCATACTGGCTATAAGCGATAATGATAATTTAATAAAGGAAAAATTAGACGAATTCTTCCTGAAAATACTACCTGGAACTGAATTTGGCAGAGCAATAAAAGGAGTAAAACCTGTAGGCGGGCGACGCAAGGTGGCTGCCCTGGAACGCTTTTCTAAGCTTTTTAACCAGCCCCTGGCTGAATGGGTGGTGGTCGGTGATAGTATAACTGACTATCGCATGCTTAAAGAAGTAGACAATGCCGGGGGGCTATCTATCGCCTTCAATGCCAACCAGTATGCCCTACCCTATGCCACTATGAGCCTGGCATCAAAGGCGATAAGCGACCTTGAGCCGATATTATCAGTTTGGAGGCAGGGTGGCAAAGATAAAGTTGAAAAATTGGCACTTGTTAAAGAGAGGGATAATTGCAAACAAGATGAGCAACACTTCCACTGGCTGGCAAATAATAGGGATATAGGTGAAGTTATTTCTACCCACCGTAAAATAAGACAACTGGTAAGGGAAGAAGCCGGCAAGCTGGGGTAATCTATATTTTATATGGAGCTAAATAAATGAGCAAAATTGGAGTTGTCGGGATAGGAGCGCTGAATATAGATAATATATACAGAGTAGAGCGCATTCTTGAAGATGCCGAATCGCTGGTTGATGAGGTAAAGTCATTCCCGGGAGGCTCGGCAGCCAATACGATTTATGGCCTGTCAAAGCTCGGTGTAGATACAGGCTTCGTTGGTGCCGTTGGCGATGATGTTGAAGGAAGGCTGATGTTACAGGACTTTGAGAAAACCGGGGTGGATACCAGCCATATTATTGTAAAGACGAGAGAAAAAACAGGAAAAACTCTGTGCCTCAGCGATATTTCAGGCAAACGCTCTATTTATGTTATACCTGGTGTCAATAACCTCTTATCTCTGGATGATATTAACCTGCCATATATAAATGAAAGCAGGTTTCTACACATTTCTTCCTTTGCCGATGACAGGCAGTTTCAGCTATTGCTAGACCTTGTAAATAAAATAACCCCTCAGGTTAAGATTAGCTTTTCCCCCGGTGAACTGTATGCCTCTAAAGGCTTGAAGGCTCTAGCTTCAATATTAAACAAAACCCATATTCTTTTTACAAACCAGAGAGAGATGCAGATTTTAACCGGCAAGGATTTTATAACCGGTGCAAAAATCTGTCTTGAGAATGGTTGCCGGATTATAGCCGTTACTCTTGGCAAGGGTAATAGGTTAGCTGGTAGTAAAAAAGCCTCCGCTATCTGCTATATAAGAGATATAAAAAACGAATATATGATTGAACCGGCAGGCATTACTGAAACCTGTATTGATACCACCGGTGCCGGTGATGCCTTTGTCACTGGCTTCCTCTACGGGTTCCTAATCAAAAAGGGGCTGGAAGAATGCGGACAGATGGGAAATATTGCTGCCCAGTTTTGTATCCACCAGCTAGGTGCCAGGCAGGGACTACCAACCCTCATCCAGCTGCATAAGCGTTATAAAGAGATTTATAACAAGCAGCTATGACTTCTTTTTAGCCTTTTTGCTCTTTTTTGCTTCTTCTTTTATCGGCTTGCCCAGTATTTCATCAACAATGCCATATTCCACTGCCTGTACTGGATTGAGGTAGAAATCACGGTCGGTATCGTGTATTACCTTATCCATCGTCTGCCCGGTATGTTCTACCAGAATATTCCTTATTATCTCCTGCAACCTCAAAATTTCACGGGCGGCAATCTCAATATCAGACGCCTGCCCCTGGGCTCCGCCAACCGCCTGATGTAAATGAATCGTAGAGTTAGGCAGGGCAAATCTTTTACCCTTTGCTCCGGCACACAGGAGGACCGTTCCCATACTGGCTGCCATGCCGATGCAAATAGTAGATACATCGGGGCGTATCAACTGCATTGTGTCGTATATGGCAAGCCCGGATGCAATTACCCCACCAGGACAGTTTATAAACAGCTGGATGTCTTTATCCGGGTCTTCGCGTTCCAGGAAGAGAAGCTGGGCAATGGTGATATTAGCCACCTGGTCATTGATTGGCATACCCAGCATTATAATCCGCTCTTTAAGCAGCAATGAATAAATATCGTAAGCCCTCTCCCCCCTGGCTCCGCTTTCGATAACCATAGGGATTATATTTTCTGGTTTAATTATCATTTCACCTCCTCCTGCTTTGTAATTTTCTTCTTGGTACTCTGGGCAATATCAACGAGTCTCTGTACTGCTTTTCGCGCAGTTATCACCTTTTTAATATAGCCTTTACTATGTGGGGTATTGTAATAATTCTTTTGCTCTGCCTTCTTAGCGCCCGCATCCTGAATCATCATTTCAATCTCTGAATCTATCTCAGCATCGCTGACCTCAATATTCTCTGCTTCAGATACCTTGTCCAAAACCAGGCAACCACTAACTCTTTTAACAGCCAGAGGTCTGTACTCATCCTGCAATTCTTCCCTCGGCATATTTTCCATCATTTTTTCAAAGTGATCCTTATCCCTGGCACTCATACCCAATTGTTGCATATGCTGATTAATCATATAATTAACTTCCGTATCCACCATTATAGAATGATATTCCAGTTCACTCTTTTCAACCAATGCTTCGATTACCTTATCTTCAAAATCAAATTTGGCTTTTTCTTCGGCATTACTTTTCAGGTCATTCTTAATCCGCTCTTTAAGCTCGTCGATGTTTTTAATATCGGGCACGTTACTCTTTGCAAAATCATCGTTTATTTCTGGTAGTACCATTTCTTTTATCTCGATAATTTTAACTTTAAATAAAACCTCTTTTTCAGCCAGCTCTTTTTCATTGTAATTCTTTGACAGCTTTAAGTTGAACTTCTTTTCTTTACCCATCTCCATTTTTAGCAGTTTCTCGGGAAAACCCGTAGCCGGGAAGCCCATGCCGCTGATTATTTGATAATCCGTAGCCTTTTCGTCAAAAATAGTCTTTCCGTCAATAACCCCCTCAACATCAATGGTAACCATATCATTAACCTGTACCGGACGCTCTACCGGTTTATAAGTGGCACTTCTCTTGCGCAATTCCTCAATTACATTGTTTATTTCCTCTTCTTTGATTTTAACCTTTTCGGGCTTCATTTTAATCTTATTATAATCACCGATCTTTACAATCGGTTCCAGTGGCACATTCGCTTCGAATGTTAGCGGTTCTTTTTGAGTCAATTTTATATATGGCTCAGCTATAGGTTTGATATCCTGTTCTTTAATAGCACTTTTATAGGCTTCGGGCATCAAGCTATTCAGGGAATCTTCTATAAATTTGTCTTTGCCTATTTGCTGTTCTAATACAGACCTCGGCGCTTTTCCCTTGCGGAAGCCGGGTACCGCCGTCGTCTCAGCAAGCTTTTTATATGTTTTTTCCATAGCTTCCTCGACTTCGGCCGGTTCAAGTTCAATCGTTAAGAATGCTTCCCTGTTCTCAATTTTTTTGCTTAGTACTTTCATTTTCACCTCAATTATTTATTTATTTTTCTCTTATGTAAAGGTGTAACTCAGAGAGTTGTTCTTCCGAAACTGGCGAAGGAGCATCGAATAACACGTCAACAGCGTTCTGATTCTTGGGGAATGGTATTACTTCCCGTATGGTCTCCTCCCCCGCCATTATCATCAAAATGCGGTCAATGCCGGCAGCTACTCCGCCATGAGGTGGAGCGCCGTAATTAAACGCTTCAAGTAGATGCCCGAAGCGTTGCTCCACATCATTATCACTATAGCCCATCAGTCGGAATACCCTTCGCTGGAGGTCACTTTTATGAATTCTTATGCTGCCGCCGGCTATTTCATAACCGTTTAGAACCATATCATAATGCCTGCCATGAGCCTTTTCCGGCGCGGTATCCAGCAGCGGTATATCCTCATCTATGGGTGCCGTAAACGGGTGATGCATCGGCTGGTAGCAACCATCTACTTTGTTCCGTTCCAGCAACGGGAAGTTCTCAATAAAGACAAATGAATATACATCAGGGTCAGCCAGCTTTAAGCTGTAACCCATTTCAAGGCGCAGTTTACCTAGCACTGTGCTAATAGAAATATTATCACCGGCAACAATAAGCAAGAGGTCACCGGCGTTTGCGCCCAGCCTTGCAGCCATTTCCTTTATCTGTTCTATGGTAATGTGCTTGGCAACCACCGATTTAATGTCTTCAATAGTCAGTTCATCAAGGCTAGCCGCCGAGCTATCAAGCGATATGGTTACCAGTCCCTGTGCGCCAGCGTTCTTTGCCATTTCGTTTATTTCGTTAAGCTGGTGGCGCGAATAACCGGCACAGCCGGGGGCACATATACCTTTAACTTTGCCGCCATTATTTATGACATTTTTAAATATGGTGAATTCAGTTTGCCCGGCTATATCCGATACATCGCCTATTTTCATTCCGAAGCGCAGGTCGGGCTTGTCTGTGCCATAAAGCTCCATTGCTTCGGCGTAGTCCAGACGGGTAAAAGGCTTAATAAGTTTAATTTCCGGTTTTATAGCCTCTACGAGGCTGGTAAACAGCTCTTCAAGCAGGTTTAATATATCTTCTTCATCAATAAAACTCATCTCGATATCAAGCTGGGTGAACTCTGGCTGTCGGTCAGCACGGGTATCTTCATCTCGGAAGCATTTGGCTATCTGGTAGTATTTCTCTACGCCGGCTACCATTAATAGCTGCTTCAATTGCTGTGGGGACTGGGGCAATGCATAGAATTTGCCGGGGTAAACGCGACTGGGCACCAGGTAATCGCGGGCACCTTCCGGCGTGCTCTTTATGAGTATCGGTGTCTCTATATCAATAAAACCTCTGTCGTTCAGGAAATCCCGCATAAATTTTACAACACGGTGCCTCAGAACGAGGTTTTTTTTCATATGAGGCCGCCTGAGGTCAAGATAGCGGTATTTAAGGCGGAGGTTTTCATCTACCTCTGCATCTTCATTTATATAGAAGGGTGGCGTTTTTGACTCGTTTAATATCTCAATACTATCGGCGATAATCTCAATATCACCGCTTGCCAGTTTTTTATTTTCAGTACCGGGTGGACGCAGGGCTACCTCGCCGCTGGTGCTGATAACATACTCATTTCGCAGGCTACTGGCAATATCATGGCATTTTTTTGATTTCTCCGGATTAAATACAACCTGCACTAAGCCTTCTCTGTCACGCAGGTCAATAAATATCAGCCCGCCATGGTCTCGTCGACGTTCGACCCAACCTGCCAGGGTTACTTTCTGTCCTTGATTATCTTTATTCAGTTGACTACAGGTATGACTTCTAATCAAAAGCCCAACTCCAGAGGAGATAATATTCAAAGCTAATTATATCTTACGCAGCCATAATCTTCAAATGAAACCTTTAATATAACCGGTTGCATAGTACAGTTTTTATTTCTATTTTACCTCGTAAGAGCCAAGTATAAAATCAAGGTCATCCAGAAAAGAAACAACTTTATCCCTGGAGAATAGACCATCATCTATATCAAGCAGTAGTTTGGTCTCACCCCTTGCCGAGCCTATTATGTGGCCTCGGATGCATTCTTTAGCCTGCATCTTAAATGTTAAAGTACCACGAGAAATATATGATGATGAATCATCAGGCAGGGAATAGGTTTCCATTTTTGACTGATCTATGACAGCGCCCTGTTTTATAATAAGGTCTTTAAGTTCATCAAAAAGTAGTTCCGGTCTTATATCCCTGTATTTCTTTTTAATTTGCATATATACCTCCATTCATGTAAAAATTATTTTATTCTTCATTATAATAATACCGCTATTATTTGCAAGCCGTCTAGTTTAAGCCTAAAATAAATTATATACTTGACCGAATAATCGTTATTACCTTATAATTAGGGTTTCATATTAATGATATATCATTCATTGATTTCTGCACTATGCCATATACCATCAACTTATAGCCGACAATAATCTTAATTATAGGCTTCATGTTCTTGAAAATCAGTTATATTAAGTGAAAAGAAGGAATTATTATGAAGATTGCTATTAGCGGCAAAGGTGGCGTTGGCAAAACGCTGCTGGCATCCCTCCTTGCCGGGATATTTTCTGATTCAGGTTATTCTGTCATAGCTATAGACGCTGATCCCGATGCCAACCTGGCAACCTCTCTCGGTTTCACTGATGCTATCAATATTATCCCTATATCAGAAATGAAGGAACTTATTGCTGAACGCACGGAAACCGTGGCTGGCAAGTCTGGGCCTTACTTTAAAATTAATCCCAGGGTTGATGATATACCGGAAAAGTATTCTGTAAAGCACGGCAATATAAGGCTTCTAATCATGGGACAGGTCAAAAAGGGTGGCAGCGGTTGCTATTGCCCTGAAAATGCCCTGCTGGGTGCCCTTCTTGCCCATCTGCTTATAGCAAGAGACGAGGTGGTCATTCTTGATATGGCGGCAGGCATTGAACACTTAGGGCGTGGGACGGCAAAGGCTGTAGATAAACTAATCATTGTTGTAGAACCCGGCAGGGGTAGCATTGAAACAACCTACAGGATAGAAAAGTTGGCAAAGGACATCGGGCTTACCAACATTGCCCTTGTCGGTAATAAAATAAATAATCAATCTGAGAAGGATTTCTTGACCTCCAGTCTTAAAGGATTTGATTTCCTTGGTTTTATCCCCTATGACGCATCTATTATGCAGGCTGAAATAAATAACTTGCCTTTGCTCAACGCCAGCAAGAAAATAACTGCCGAAGCCAAAGAAATCTATAAAAACCTTATCACAGAGGATAAAAAGGGAGATAAGATAGTATGACAAAGTTTGACATCACATCACTGGATGCAACCAAGCTGAAGGACTGGCAGATTGCCGAAGAAGCCGAAAAGTATATAAAACCCGTTCAGCAACTGGCTGATGAATGGGGTATTAAAAAAGAAGAGCTTCTACCCTATGGGCACTACCTTGGTAAGGTAGATTTTGCCGCCATTGTTGAGCGGTTGAAGGATAGACCTAATGCCAAATACATTGATGTTACCGCCATAACCCCTACGCCTTTGGGAGAGGGCAAAAGCACCACTGCTATGGGAATTGTTCCCGGATTGGCAAAGAGAGGTAAAAATGTATCCGGCGCTATCCGCCAGCCTTCCGGTGGGCCTACTTTTAATATAAAGGGCAGTGCCGCCGGCGGTGGTTTGTCTCAATGTATACCGCTGACCCCTTTCTCTCTGGGGCTTACAGGTGATATAGATAATGTAACAAACGCTCACAATCTGGCTATGGTGGCATTAACCGCACGTATTCAACACGAATTTATAAATACCGATGAGTTCCTGGAAAAAAGGAATCTTAAACGGCTTAATATAGACCCGCGTAATGTTGAGATGAAGTGGATTATGGATTTCTGTGCTCAGGCTCTGCGGGATATTGTTATCGGCATCGGCGGTAAGATGGACGGCTTTATGATGCGCTCCGGCTTTGCCATATCGGTAAGCTCAGAGGTTATGGCAATACTTTCTGTCTTTACAAGCCTCAGAGACCTCCGCCAGCGGATGTCGAAGATTGTCGTTGCCTATGATAAACAGGGTAACCCGATTACAACAAAAGACCTTGAGGTTGATGGGGCCATGACTGCCTGGATGGTAAAAGCGGCTAACCCTAACTTATTGCAATCCCTGGAGGGTCAACCGGTGCTTGTTCACGCCGGACCCTTCGCCAATATTGCCGTCGGCCAGTCGTCAATAGTTGCCGACCAGGTAGCATTAAAGCTTTCTGACTATCATGTCACCGAAAGCGGTTTTGGTGCTGATATCGGTTTTGAAAAGTTCTGGAATATAAAGTGCCGCATCAGTGGTTTAATACCCAACTGCGCCGTTATCGTAGCTACTGTAAGGGCTCTCAAAATGCATGGCGGCGGACCAAAGGTGGTTCCCGGCAAGCCACTTGACGCTGCCTATACCAAAGAGAGTGTTGAGCTTGTAGAAAAGGGCTGTACCAATCTTATTGCCCACATAGAAACGGTTAAAAAGTCCGGCGTAAATCCAGTGGTTTGTATTAACAGCTTTCATACCGATACTAAAAATGAGATTAACGCTGTAAAAAGGCTGGCTGAACAGGCCGGCGCCAGGGTTGCTGTATCCGAGCACTGGCTCAAGGGTGGCGCCGGTGCACTGGAGCTGGCTGATGCCGTAATCGATGCCTGTGAAGATAAAGTTGACTTTAAGCTGCTTTATGAGGATAGTGTGCCCCTGCGCCAGAGGATTGAAACAGTCGCCAGGGAAGTATACGGAGCAGATGGAGTCACCTATTCTCCTGAGGCTCAGGCTAAAGCCGAAAGAATTGAAAAAGATCCCAATATGCCGAATATGGCTACCTGTATGGTAAAAACGCACTTGAGCCTGAGCCACGATCCAAATATAAAAGGGCGCCCCAAAGGCTGGACGCTGCCCATCAGGGATATACTAACCTATGGTGGTGCAGGTTTTATCGTGCCTGTGTCGGGTGATATCAAGCTCATGCCGGGAACCTCATCCGACCCGGCGTTCAGAAGAATAGATGTAGATGTAGAGACAGGAAAGGTAAAAGGACTGTTTTAAAAATATAAGGTAGTGTAATGGCAGATAGTTCAGAACATAAAAAATATACAGTCCACTTTGAACCCGATAATATTGATATTGTCGTTGGAAAGGGCGCAAACCTGATGGAAGCGGCTGTAGATGCCGGAGTTCATATCAACGCCTCCTGCGGTGGCGCCGGTGTCTGTGGTACCTGCAACGTGCTGATTAAAAGCGGTCAGGTAGAAAGCCCCAGAACTGATAAAGTATCCGACAAGGATTATAAAAAGGGTATAAGGCAGTCCTGCCAAAGCCGAATACTCTCTGATTTGATTATTGAAATCCCGGCAGAGTCAAGGCTGGAAAAGGCCGTTCTTACCAGAGAGATTGAGGATATAACATCTAAAGCGCAAGCAGCACTGGTTAGCGGCTGGCGCTTTGACCCTCCGGTAAAAAAGCTATATCTTGAACTAACTGCCCCGACACTGGAAGATAACATTGATGACCTTTCCCGTCTGCTAAGAGGCATAAAGCGGCAATATAAACTTGATAACATATCTGTTGATTTTGATGTATTGCCAGGGTTGGCTCAAATACTGCGCGCCGGCATCTGGCAGGTTACAGCTACCATTCTGATGGATGAAAATATTTCAAAACTTATTAATATTGAGGCGGGTGATAGCAGAACCAGGCACTATGCCCTTGCTTTTGATATCGGTACTACGGCGGTGCGCGGGCAATTATTAGACCTGAACAAAGGCAGGGTAATAACCCATGCCATAGAATACAACCGCCAGATAAGCTACGGCGAAGATGTCATCAGCCGTATAGCCTGGTCTCAAAAAACGGGTGGCCTTAAAAGGCTTCAGCAGGCGGTTATCGCTACCATAAACGATATGAATGGTAAGTTAATTGATTCGGCAGGGATAGAAGTTAAAGATGTTTCACACATAGTTGTTGCCGCCAATACGGTAATGGTTCAACTTCTCTTGGGAATTGACCCAAAATACCTTCGCCTTTCTCCCTACGTGCCGACAGTTAGCACGGTGCCCCTGTTAAAGGCAAAATCCATAGGTATCAATACAGGAGAACACGTTTACCTGTATGCCGTTCCTTCGGTAGCAAGTTATGTCGGCGGAGATATAGTCTCCGGCATACTTGGAGCCGGTGTCCATCAAAGGGAGGAGACGACTCTATATATAGACATCGGTACAAATGGCGAGATAGTGATTGGCAATTCAGATCTAATGCTAACCGCTTCCTGTTCTGCCGGGCCTACCTTCGAGGGTGGTGGTATAAAACACGGCATGATAGCCACACCGGGTGCCATAGAAGGCTTTGATATAAACCCTTCAAATCTTGAACCGGTAATTACAACCATAGATAACGCAAAAGCAAAGGGAATCTGTGGCTCAGGACTTATAAACATAGCTGCTGCATTGCTTAAAGCCGGTGTCGTCACGCAGAACGGAAAATTCAATACCGATTTGCCGACAGATAGAATCAGGGAAGGCGAAGACGGTTATGAGTATATCCTTGCTAATGCAGCGGATACCCAGATTGGTAAGGATATTGTCATTACCGAAATAGATATGGATAACCTTATACGTTCAAAGGCGGCAATGTATGCCGGTTATAAGACATTGATTAAAAGCATAGGTTCAAAATTAGCAGACATAGAACGTGTGATTATCGCCGGTACATTCGGCAGCAATCTAAATATTGAAAACGCCATAACTATCGGTCTTCTGCCTGACCTTCCCCGCGATAGGTATATCTTCATTGGCAACGGCTCACTACTGGGGGCTAGATTAATCTCTTTTTCTTCTGATTTGCTTCGTGATGGAGAGAGGGTGGCCGGCATGATGACCAACATTGAGCTATCTGAGAATACTGATTTTATGTCAAATTATATGGCGGCTCTGTTTTTGCCGCATACGAACGCCGATGAGTTCCCATCGGTAATAATTAAAAAAGGATAGATATTTTGAGTTTCTCTATTGCTATAGCCGGCAAGGGTGGCAGCGGTAAAACTTCAACCGCCAGCCTGATTATTCGTTATCTTAAAAGAAAGGCTCTGGTTCCCGTCCTTGCGGTTGACGCTGATGGTAACGCCAACCTGGGAGAGAGCCTGGGGCTTACTGTCGATAGAACAATCGGTTCTATTATAGCCTCTTTTAACGACGACAAAATAAGCATACCCGGCGGCCTTACAAAGGGGGCCTACCTTGAACTGAAACTGCATGAAGCCATCATTGAAAGCGCAGGGCTTGACCTTATTTCAATGGGGCGGGGGGAAGGTACCGGCTGTTACTGCTACCCAAATACCCTGCTCAAGAAATTTATTGATGAGCTTAAAGGAAACTACGCCTATATGGTTTTGGATAACGAAGCCGGCATGGAGCACCTGAGCCGCCGCACCACCGAAAATATAGATGAACTTTTTATTATTTCAGACCATTCAGTAAAGGGAGTGCGAACGGCTGCGCGAATCATAGAGCTTATAGAGGAATTGAAGCTAGTGATAGGCAGGCAATCGGTGGTTATAAACCGCGTTCCTCAGGCAATGGATAGCCATGTTATCCAGGAACTTGAACAATTTAATATAAAACCGATAGCTAACATACCGCTGGATGACGAAATCCTTAAATATGACCTTGAGAAGAGGTCGCTTCTTGACCTGCCCGATACCTCAAAGGCAGTAAAAGCGGTCGGTAAGTTAATGGATGCGGTTCTGGATAAAGAATGATTCCCGTAAACTATAAGGAGGCAAAATGACTGCAGAAATTATCAGCGGCACCGCTATTTCAAAACAAATCCGCGAAGAACTCAAGCAAGAAGTTGCTCAATTAAAAGAAAGGCATAATATTATACCGGGTTTGGCAACTGTTCTCGTCGGTGAAGACCCGGCATCACAATCGTATGTCGGCTCAAAGGTTAGAACATGCAACGAGCTGGGTATTTATTCAGAAAGGCATGACCTGCCTGATGATACCGACGAACAGACGCTGCTGGCTCTCATTGATAGATTGAATAAAGACCCTAATATTAACGGCATCCTTGTACAATTGCCGCTACCCAAAAAAATTAATGAAAACAATATAATCATAGCCATCGACCCCAGGAAGGATGTCGATGGCTTCCACCCGATAAATATCGGCAAGCTGATGATAGGCAAACCTGACTATCTTCCCTGCACCCCGCATGGTATTCAGGAACTCCTTATCCGCTCCGGTATAGAAACCGAAGGTGCTGACGTTGTCGTTATCGGCAGAAGCAATATAGTCGGTAAACCGATTGCAAATATATTGATGCAAAAAAGAGCCGGTGCTAACGCCACCGTTACCGTATGCCACACCAAGACACGCGACCTTGTCTCTCATACACGGCGGGCAGATATACTTATAGTCGCCGCCGGCGGAAAACCGAAAGCTATTACGGCCGACATGATAAAGAAAGGGGCAGTCGTAATAGATGTTGGCGTTCACCGCATAGGTAAAACAAAAGAGGGTAAAAACATCCTTTGCGGCGATGTTGACTTTGAATCGGTAAAAGAGAAAGCCAAGGCAATTACACCTGTTCCCGGTGGCGTAGGCCCGATGACCATAGTGATGCTCATGACAAATACGGTAAAGTCGGCTAAGTTAGCCGCCGGACTTCTATAATTTCTTGTTTTTATCTTTTTTCAATTTCTCTTATAATATAATAAGATACTTGTAAATATATCTCTTCAAGGAGAGTGTTATGGAATACAAAATGGAAGAAAAGAGCGCACCCGGTCGGGGTAAGGTAAAGGTGTTGGCAGAAACCTATGAAGAAGGCAAGCCTGAAGGCGCGGACAGCGGTAGATGGCTTTGTAAGTTAAGAAACAGACAGGAAAAGATAAGATATCTTAAATCCAGTACAAAGTAGTGTTTATTCAAGGTTAAGTATTTGGCTTATAGACGGAGGCAAGAATGGCTTTTGAAGTTCCTAAAATATCATACAGCGGCAAAATAAAAGAATTAACCCTTGGCAAAGGAGATAAGGCAATAACCGTAGGTGGCGAAACGTCATATCCATTCCACCTCTTCGAGGGGGGTATGCCAAGATTGCCAAGAATTGCTATGGAGGTTTATGATACGCCTCCAGATGACTGGCCTGAGGCTGCGCTAGCCCCCTTTAACGGTGTAACTGATGACCCGGTTGCCTGGACAAAGAAATGCATAGATGAATATGGGGCAGAGATGATTTGCCTGCAACTGTTGAGTACAGACCCAAACGGTCTTGACCGCGGGGCGGATGAAGCTGCCGATATTGTCAAAAAAGTAGCCGATGCTATAGATGTGCCGCTAATCGTCTGGGGGACAGCCAACCACGAAAAGGATACTGAAGTGCTGAGAAAAGTATGCGAAATCTGCCAGGATAAGAGGCTTATTGTTGGCCCGATTGAAGAGGGTGATTATAAAAAGATTGCCGCCGCTGCACTGGGCTATAACCATACAGTAATCGCCTCAAGCCCTATAGATATAAATCTTGCCAAGCAGCTTAATATATTGCTGGGTAACCTGGGAGTCCCGGACAACCAGATTATAATAGACCCTACCGTCAGCAGCATAGGCTATGGCATTGAATACTGCTACTCTGTAATGGAAAGGATAAGGATGGCTGCCCTGGCCCAGCAAGACGAAAAGCTTCAGCTTCCCATGATATGTAACATAGCCAAGGAAACCTGGAAGACGAAAGAAGTAAAAATACCGACAGCGGAAGAGCCGAAGCTTGGGGATACAAAGAAGCGCGGCATTCTAATGGAGGCTATATCTGCCCTTACTTTACTTCTGGCTGGCAGCGATGTTGTAATTATGAGGCACCCTGAAGCAATAGGTCTAATTCGTGAGATGATATCCGAATTAACCACCTCCTGATGGTTCTTCTTAGATGTGTTGGGTAAGGAGTGAATAAATGACAGAAGATGCAAAGAATAAGAGTATTGACCCGGCAAGTATTGAAATGCTGGATAAGGCAGCCAAAGAAAATGTGCGCACTGTTTTTGACCGTGCCGAACAGATGAAACCCTGCCCCATCGGCGGTGAGGGTAGCTGCTGCAATATCTGTGCTATGGGGCCCTGCCGTGTACCACTAGCTTTGGGCAAAGAGGAAACCCCCGAAGAGCATACCAGGAGAACCGGGGTCTGTGGGGCTACCGTGGAAACTATCGCCGCCCGTAACTTCGTTCGCAAGATTGCCGCCGGGGCGGCTGCACATAGCGACCACGGGCGCCGCGTCGTGGAAGCCTTCAAACTTATGGCTGAGGGTAAGATTAAAGACTTTGAAGTGAAAGACGAACAGAAACTACTGAAATTAGCGCTTGAACTGGGCGTCGATATTGGTGATAGAAGCAACAATGAAATAGCTCTGGATATAGCCAAAATATGCGAGAGTGAATTCGGCAAACAGGAAGGTGAGTTGGCATTTATAAAGAATGCCCCCTTAAAGCGGCAGGAAATCTGGAAAAAACTGGGCGTCGTTCCGCGTGGCATTGACCGCGAGATCGTAGAGCTTATGCACCGTACGCATATGGGCGTTGATCAGGACTACAAGAGCCTTATATTTCAAGGTTCGAGAGCAGCCCTGGCGGATGGCTGGGGAGGTAGTATGATTGCAACCGAGATTCAGGATATCATGTTCAGTACACCAACTCCGTCACTCAGCGAGATAAATCTTGGTGTTCTCAAGGAAGATATGGTTAACATCATCATACACGGCCACGAACCGGCGCTTGCCGAAATGCTGGCTGTGATGAGCCAGGACCCCGAACTGATAGAATATGCCAAATCCAAAGGAGCTAAAGGTATCAACATGGTCGGTATGTGCTGCACTGCCAACGAGATTATGATGCGCCACGGTATACCTATCGCAGGAAACTTTCTGCAGCAGGAGCTGGCAATTATAACCGGCGCTGTTGATGCCATGGTCGTTGACGTTCAGTGTATTATGCAGGGACTTCAGGAAGTTGCCAGATGTTACCATACAAAGCTCATCACTACTGATGACCGTGCCCACATTACAGGTTCTACCTTTATACAATTTGATGAGCTTAACGCTAGAGAATCGGCTAAATCAATAATTAAAGCCGGTATCGACAATTATCCCACCCGCGGCGATAACGTGAGAATCCCGCAGATAAAAACACCGCTTATTGCCGGGTTTTCCCATGAGACCATTAACTATCTTCTCGGCGGTCTATTCAGGGCTTCCTACAGGCCGCTTAATGACAATATAATTAATGGCAGAATCCGTGGTTTGGCTGGAGTAGTCGGCTGCAACAACGCCCGTACCATGCACGACAGTGCCCATACTCTCATGATTAAAGAACTCCTCAAAAATGATGTGTTGGTTCTGTCTACCGGCTGTGCCGCTATGGCAGCCGGTAAAGCCGGCCTTATGCTACCTGAAGCCGCCAGGGAGTTCTGTGGCCCGGGCCTGGCTGAGGTTTGTGAGGCTGTAGGTATCCCTCCGGTGCTGCATATGGGTTCCTGTGTTGATAACAGCCGAATCCTGATTGCGGCCACAGCTGTGGTTAAAGATGGTGGACTCGGTGATGATATCAGTGACCTGCCGGCAGCCGGCGCCGCACCAGAATGGATGAGTGAGAAAGCCGTTTCCATCGGCCAGTACTTCGTTGCTTCCGGTATTTTTACTGTTTTCGGTACCAACTGGCCTACACTGGGAAGCAAGGAATTAACCAACTATTTATTCAATGATATGGAGGAAATGTACGGTGGCAAGTGGGCTTTTGAGCCAGACCCAATTAAGGCTGCCCATCTTATGATTAAACACATTGACAAGAAGCGTAAGGCTCTTGGTATTGACAAAGCTAGGGATCGGGTACTCTACGACATGCAAATGAGGCGGGAAATAGAAGCGGTATAAAAACCGAGCCAGTAAGGAGTAAAGGACTGTTATGTCAAAAATAATTGCGTCAGCAGCCATTAGGGGAGCCCACTCTATCGTAGACCGGGCTGATAATAAATGGCAGCAGGCTATGGAAAAATGGGGAGCAAATGAACCGGTAGGTTTCCCTAATACAGCCTATTATCTACCCATAATCTATGGCATATTGGGTATCAAAATTGAAAAACTCGGTGATATGCAGCAGGTATTGGATCGGTGTAAAACTTTGTTGCCGCCACCGGTTAAAGAAATCCATCATTTGCCATACCTGGCACCGGCCCTTGATGCCGGAATGGCAACCTTTTTCGCTGAAGAAATTATAGAAGCAATAAGATACCTTGAAACACCCGATTTCTATACAAAGACCGAAGACCCGACTGATGATAATATCTGGCTTGGCGCTGCTGATGATGTCATTCTCAGGAAAAGGGGCATTGAATTCGTTGACGGAACGGCACCCGGCTTTGCCGCTATTCTGGGCGCTGCCCCCACAAATGAGATAGCCGTTAATATTGCCCAAGAGTTGCAGCAAAAGAACCTTTATGTCTTTATGTGCGCCGAGAATGACGGCAAAAGGTTCTCTGAACAACTGGTTGAAAGTGGAGTTCAGATAGGCTGGCCTACCCGCCTCGCTTCTTTTGGGCCGGATGTATCGGCAGTTGTTTTTGCTATGGGCTTTGCCACCAGGGCAGCCATGTCATTTGGTGGTATTGAGCCCGGTGATTTTAGAAAGATTCTATTACACAACAAAGACCGCATTTTTGCTTTTGCAATGCCTCTGGGTTTTATCAGTGACGAATGGTACGCTAATGCTGCCGGTGCCGTTAACTGGGGCTTTCCCACCATTGCTGATACCCCGATACCTGAAATATTACCCTCTGGTATCTGCACATATGAACATGTCGTTTCTAATGTCTCTCACGAAAACATAGTAGCACGGGCAATAGAGGTACGGGGACTGAAGGTTACTATCGCTGACGTGCCGGTGCCTGTTGCTTATGGTCCCGCTTTTGAAGGCGAAAGAGTTCGTGGCGAAGATATTTATCTGGAGTGTGGCGGCGGCAGGACTCAGATGGTCGAATGGGTTACCTCAAAAGGAATGGAAGAAGTAGAGGACGGTAAGATAGAAGTTATCGGGCCTGAAATAACGGATGTTGAAGCCGGAGCGAAGCTACCGATGGCAATAACTGTTGAAGTAGCCGGCAGAGAGATGCAGGAAGATTTCGAGCCTATTCTGGAAAGGCAAGTACATCATCTTCTTAATTATGCCCAGGGGGTGATGCATATCGGCCAGAGGGATATTGCCTGGCTCAGAGTAAGTAAAACAGCTGTTGAGAAGGGATTTAAAATAGAACACATAGGCGCTATCCTGCATGCTAAATTGCACCAGGACTTTGGCCGAATTTTCGATAAGATACAGGTAAAAATCTATACGCAAGAAGACAAGGTGCGTGATATCGTCGAAAAAGCCAAGGAGGTTTATTCTGCCAGGGATATCCGTATTGAAGGTATGGCAGATGAAACAACGGATATCTATTATTCCTGCACTCTGTGCCAGTCATTCGCCCCCAGCCACGTCTGCGTTATCAGTCCGGAGAGAACCGGGCTATGCGGTTCATACAACTGGATGGACTGTAAGGCGGCTTATGAAATCAGCCCCACCGGCCCAAACCAGCCTGTAGAAAAAGGGGAAACAATAGATACCATACTGGGGCAATGGAAAGGCGTAAACGAATTTTTATTTAAAGCCTCACGCGGCAAAATTGATCATTATAATTTCTACAGCATTGTAAACGACCCGATGACAACCTGTGGTTGCTGTGAATGTATTGCCGCCGTGCTGCCAATCTGCAATGGAGTAATGACAGTTAACCGCGAATTCATGGATATGACACCCTGTGGAATGAAGTTCACCACCCTTGCCGGTACCATCGGCGGTGGTATCAGCACTCCCGGGTTTGTCGGTCACGGCAAGTATAACATTACGCAGAGGAAGTTCCTTAGTGCCGAAAGCGGTATAAAGAGGCTTGTATGGATGCCCAAGATGCTGAAGGAGGAGATAGCCGACCGCTTCAATGCCAGGGCTGAAGAAATGGGTGTTCCCAACCTCCTTGAAATGATTGCCGATGAAACGGTGGGTACCACAGAAGAGGAGATATTGCCATTTCTTCAAGAGAAAGGGCACCCGGCGCTGGATATGGATCCAATAATTTAGAATGAGGAGTCTGAAATGCCGCTTACCGGTATAGAAATATTTAAATTATTACCTAAAACAAACTGTGGCGAATGCGGAGTGCCAACCTGTTTAGCTTTTGCCATGAGCCTGGCAGCAGGCAAGGCGGAACTATCCGCCTGCCCTTATGTATCGGATGAAGCAAAGGGGAAACTGGAAGAAGCATCTGCGCCACCCATAAGGCCGGTTACAATTGGAATTGGAGAGAGAGCGATAAAGGTTGGTGGTGAAACCGTACTGTTCCGTCATGAAAAGAGATTTGAAAACCCGCCCGGTATCGCTATTCTCATCAGCGATACGATGGCTGATTCTGAAGTTGACAGCCGCATCGATAGGTCCAGCAATCTTCAATATGAAAGGGTGGGGCTTACACTTCGCCCTGAACTGATAGCGATTAAGTGTGAATCACAGGATGCCATTAAATTCAAGGCTCTGCTAACTAAAATTAAGCAAAAAAGCGACGCCGGCATAATACTTATGAGCGATAATCCGGATATTTTGGCTGCAGGCCTGGAGGTTTGTGGCGATAGCAAACCCCTGCTTTATGCCGCCACAAAAGATAATATAGATAAAGTGGCTGCACTGGCAAAGGATAAATCTTGTTCAGTAGCCGTCAGGGCTGAAAACCTTGATGGGCTTATCGAGCTTACAACTAAACTCGAACAGTCCGGTATAAAAGATATTGTCATCGATTCCGGAGCAAGGAAGCTTAAACAGGCATTTGAGGACCAGATAATAGTAAGAAGGGCTGCGCTGGAGAAGAAGTTCCGCCCCCTGGGCTACCCAACTATTATCCTTGCCAATGAGATGACCGATAATCCTATGAAAGAAGCCCTTATTGCCGCCACCTTTGTCGCTAAATACGGTGGCATAATTGTCCTTTCAGATTTTCAAGGGGAGAGCCTGTTCCCGCTACTGGTGCTCAGGTTGAATATATTTACCGACCCGCAGCGTCCCCTGGCTACCACTGAAGGCATATATAAGATAGGCAACACTGACGATAACTCACCGGTGCTGCTTACCTCCAACTTTTCCCTTACCTATTTTATTGTCTCCGGTGAAATGGAAAACAGCCGTGTACCCAGCTACTTGCTGGTAAAAGATACCGAAGGTCTTTCGGTAATGACTGCCTGGGCGGCCGGTAAATTCGGTTCTGATACCATTGCCCCTTTTATAAAGAAGTGCGGCATTGCCGATGAAGTTAAACACCGTAAGCTTATAATTCCGGGCTATATAGCCATTGAAAGCGGCGGGCTGGAAGAAGAACTGCCCGATTGGGAGATACTGGTCGGCCCCAGGGAAGGGGCTCATATACCGGCTTATCTGAAAACGTGGAAAGCATAAGGGGGAACTATGATACTTGTCGGCGAAAACATAAACATTATCTCAAAAACGATAGGCCCCGCACTGAAGGAAAGAGACCCCGAACCGATACAAAAAATGGCTAAAGCTGAAGAGTCAGCCGGCATAGATTACCTTGACCTGAACATCGGGCCAGCCCGTAAAGCCGGTGATGAACTTATGTCATGGCTTGTAAACGCTGTACAGGAGGTTACCGATAAACCTCTTTCTCTGGATACAACAAATCCTGTTGCCACCGAAGCCGGCCTGAAAGCCTGTAAAGGCAAAGCGTTAATTAACTCTGTTTCGCTGCAACCGGAGAGGCTTGAAAAAGTCCTGCCTATGGCTAAGCAGTATAATGCCGATATGATAGGCTTACTCTGGGGAGTGGAGGGTATGCCCCGCGATGCCAACGAAAGGTGCATGCTTGCCGTTGACCTTATCTACCAGGCAAACCAGCTGGGCATCCCCAATGAAAACATATGGATAGACCCTATCGTAACACCGGTCAGCGTCGAGATAAACCAGCTCAAAGCATGCCTTGAGTTTATGAGCATGCTGGCTGAAATTGCCCCCGGCTGTAAATCAATCGTCGGTCTGTCAAATGTTTCCAACGGTGCACCGTCGCACCTAAGGCCGTATCTAAACCGCACCTATCTGGCGATGCTAATGAAGTATGGTATCTATTCAGCCATAATTGATGCTTTTGATGAAGAATTGGTAAGATTAGCCAGGGGCGATATGCCGGATATTGTCAGCCTGGTACATCATATGATGGATGGAGAAAAACCTGATATATCTTCACTAAGCCTTAAACAAACAGAATACGCAAAAACCGTTCGGGTGCTTAACGGCGAAACGCTTTATTCGGATTCCTGGCTTGAGATTTAAATCATTAAAATGGAAGGAAAGAATATAATCCCTCCAAATCAAAAGGACTATAAATACGGCCTTGAAATGGCTTTTAAGCTGGCTAACGAAAAGTTAGCCAGCATCAATGCAGAAGAGCAGTGCAGGAAAGCCGGTGCTTCTTTCAAATATGTAAATGGCAAAGAGACAATCTTGCTTGATTACCTCGGCAACTCTTACTTTATTACATTACCAGAGATAGACTTCTGCCCGTCAAGTTGCAGCCAGTTAACACTGCAACCAAGAGAAAAACTATTAATACTGCATTACTTTATTAATGCCGATGGCAGCCCACCTACAGGTGAAAAGATAACCTATAAAGAAATACCGGATGGCACCACCTATTTCCCTACTTTTTACAAGAGAGCCGTAAAGCCATTGATTGATAATTTTACTAAAGAGCCGAATAGATTGCTTGATATTTCCGCCAGACTGGGTGGCAAAAAGGCGGAATTTGGTGATTTATCGGTAACAATCAATGCTTTCCAGCGGGTGCCGCTGACTCTTGTATTATGGTATGGAGATGATGAGCTTGCCCCTGAGGGTAATATCCTGTTTAACAGCAATATATCAGGCTACCTGTCAGCTGAAGATATTACTGTTCTTTGTGAGATTATCACCTGGAAGCTTGTAAGTTTTTCAAGGGAAGTTTAAAACAAAAGAATTGCTTTCCCTGACTACTCTACAGTTACGCTCTTCGCCAGATTTCGCGGAAAGTCTATAGGGCAGCCTCTCTCCATTGCGGTATAGTAAGCCAGTAATTGCATGGCTACGACATTTACTATCGGTGAAAATATATTATCAACCGCCGGTACCGTTATCATAAAATCAGCCAGTTCAGCAACAACCCCATTTTCTTCTTCCGAGATTACAATTACCGGCGCTCCCCTTGTCTTTATTTCCCTTATATTATTTATCATGACGTCAAACGTGTTATCTTTAGCTACTATGGTAACTACTGGTGTATCTTTGCCAAGTAAAGCAAATGGGCCATGTTTCAGTTCTCCGGCGGCATAACCCTCTGCGTGTATGTATGAAATCTCCTTAAGCTTCAATGCCCCCTCTAAGGCTATAGGATAATTGATACCCCTGCCGATAAAGAAAACATTATTATAGTTTGATAAATATTTACCACATTTTTTGATTTTTGATTTATTGTCAAGAATCCGTTGGATTTTTATCGGCAAATGCCTTATTGTCATCAGCATATCGGCTGACCTTTTGATGTCATTATTTGAATATGATATCACCAGCCAGTAAAGCAGTACCAGTTGAGCCATAAAACTTTTCGTCGAAGCGACACTTATTTCAGGACCGGCATTTGAATAAATGGTCTGGTTTGCAAGACGGCTGATGGTGCTGCCGATTACATTTGTTATAGCCAGAACCCGGCAACCTACCTCCTGTAACCTGCGTGTCGCTTTTATCACATCAGCGGTCTCACCGGATTGGGTTATAACGATAGCCATGGTTTTAGCCAGGGCATAGGGGTAATAGTTGAATTCAGAGGCAAGTTCAGCCCTTACCGGAATCCTAAGAATCTCCTCAAATAGATATTTACCTATAAGGCCTGCATTATATGAAGTGCCACAAGCCAGTATAAGCATATCCTCCACGCCAATATCCCTCAGCCACTCAAGGTCGTCAATTGGTTCCGACTCTCTGCAATAACTAACAAGGGTATCTCTGACTACCCTTGGTTGTTCATGTATTTCCTTTAGCATAAAATGTTCATAGCCCGCTTTCTGGGCTTCTTCAATGCTCCATTCTATTTTATGCTTTTTTGCTTTAATATTTTTCCCATTCCTTTTTATTTTTATATCGGAATCAATAATTGTCCCTATATCACCCTCTTCCAGATAAATTACACTATTGGTATAGTCCAGTATCGCCGGTATATCAGAGGCGACGAAGCTTTCCTTATCACCGGCTCCGATTATCAAAGGGCTTTCTTTTTTAGCCACCACCAGCCTGGATTCACCTGCCCTTATTGCCACAATAGCATAAGAACCATCTATATCTTTCAGTGCTTTTTCTACTGCTTCTTCAAGGTTATCAACGTAATATTTCTCAATCAGATGTGGTATCACTTCCGTATCTGTTTCAGAAGTGAAACAATGCCCCTCTTCAATCAAACTCTGCTTCAGTTCCTGAAAATTATTTATTATTCCATTGTGTACAACAGCGATTTCGCCTTTACAGTCAGTATGTGGATGGGCGTTTTTCATAGATGGCTCTCCGCAAGTAGCCCATTATCTTTAATAGCTGCGGCGTAATCACCGAGCCGGCACCACAACCGCAGTCCAGCGCTACTTTAATTTTATACTTATCCGGGAAGAAAGTTAATATCTTATCTGTATGTTTCTTTATCGCATCTGGGTAGTTTTTAATTGACTGGAACCTTTCCCATGGTGCGGTATTGATGCAGTTACCCGAAATAGCCGCCTCTATACTATTCTGCTGTCTTTTATCAAAGGCAGAGCCATCCGGATTCAGCAATTTTAGACCGTTATACTGCGGTGGATTATGCGAAGCCGTAATCATCACCCCGGTATCAAAATCCTTTGCCGCCAGAGCCAGCGTCGGTGTCGGTACTATGCCGGCGTCATAGCATCTTGAACCGGCTGCCAGCAGCCCGGCTATGACTGCCTGCTTTATGGAACTTGATGATGTCCTTGTATCACAACCAACGACTACATTATTGCTTTTTCCGCCCACAACAAGACCGACCTTCAAAGCCAACTGGATTAGCCAGCTGTCCACAACGGCTCTAATTCCAGATGTGCCAAATAACGACATAGCGAACCGATTTTAATCTTTTTATAGCCAGTTGTCAATATTATTAGTCAGATAGTCCATAATATTTTTAATCTCCTTGACATAGATAGCATAACTCTTTATTATAGATGCATAATCATATTTTGAAGGAGATAATATAAATGGTTCTAGATATTACCGACCAGACCTTTGAAGAAGAGGTTTTAAAATCTACGCAGCCTGTACTGGTGGATTTATGGGCGCCGTGGTGCGGACCATGCCGTATGGTTGGTCCAGTGGTTGAAAGTCTGTCTGAGAAAAACAAGGGGAAAATAAAGTTCTGCAAAATAAATGTTGATGAAAACCAGAAGACCGCATCTAAATACAGTGTTATGTCAATACCTACCCTTATGTTTTTCAAGGATGGCAAAGTTATAGACACCATTATCGGTGCCGTGCCTGAATCAGCACTACAGGCTAAAATAGACGATATTCTCTAATCGCAAGAGGTATATTTCAAGCATTGTCTCTATTTATTCTACTGCTTCCGGCAGTAGGCAGTACCATCGGCAATCCGTTCAGCGGATGAAACTCAATATAGCTACCTGAACCATATATCTGTCTTATATTCTCCTCGGTTATTACCTCTTTAGGTTCTCCCTGGCAGTGAATTCTCCCCTTATCTATCAATACCAGCCGGTCGCAGTACTGCGCCGCCAGGTTAAGTTCGTGCATAGCGATTACTACGGTCAGGTTATCTTTCAGGCAAAGCCCTTTTATCAAATCCAGAATCTCAATCTGTCGTCCTATATCAAGGTTGGCTGTCGGTTCATCCAGAAGGATGCCTTTT
The DNA here is from genome assembly GCA_043819155.1 of Chloroflexota bacterium. Taxonomy (GTDB): domain Bacteria; phylum Chloroflexota; class Dehalococcoidia; order Dehalococcoidales. The sequence goes on from JBDRFC010000009.1 coordinate 31,774, forward strand.
GTTTGCTGTGCCAGTACGCGGGCAATGACAATGCTCTGTATCTCTCCACCCGAAAGCTGCCCGATTCTGCGTCTGGCAAGGTGTTGCGTTGATGTCTTTTCCATGGCCTGCCAGGCAATTGTTGTGTCTTTTTTACCCTCATATTGAAGCAGCCCGAGGTGCGGATTTCTCCCCATAAGCACTATCTCGAATGCTGTAAATGTACTTGGCAGAAGAGGCATCTGAGGGACTACGCCCAGCAAGCGAGAAAGCTCTATTCTGGGTATTTGTGATATATCTCTATCATTCAGGAGTATATCACCTGAATACGGCTTTATAATCCTTCCCAAGGATTTTATTATTGTCGATTTTCCGCAACCGTTAGCCCCGACAATGCCGAGCATTTCGCCTGGCTTTACCTCAAAGCTTATATCCTGCACCACAGGTTTTCGCCAGTAGCCAAGGGTTACATTTTTTAGCTTTAACTCAACCATATCTTCCTCAGAATAGCATTTTTGCCCTTCGCCGCAGCAGATAAAGGAAGAAGGGCGCCCCGCACAGAGCCGTTATTACACCTATCGGTATCTCGGAGGGAGCCACTATAGTCCGTGCCAAAACATCGGCAAGAATAAGGAAAATGGCACCGCTTACGAGAGATAGCGGCAACAGGAAGCGGTAATCCGGTCCCCAGATGAGACGCACGGCATGAGGTATTATTATGCCCACAAAGCCTATGATACCGACAAAAGAAACGGCGGCGGCAGTAACCATCGTTGCCGCCGCCAGTAGAATTATCTTTAATCTTTCCACATTGATTCCCAATTGCTGAGCCTGTTCCTCGTCAAGTTGCATTATATTTAACATTCGTGAAAACAGAAGAATCACTATTGCCCCTACGACGATTACAGGTAATACTATCTTCACTTCCGACCACTGGCTCAATGAGAAGCTCCCACTAAGCCAGAACATAATTCCGTGCAGCATCTGTCCGCTTGTAATGGCTAGGTAGGCTACTATGGCACCCAGCAGAGCCCCCAGAGCCACCCCTGCCAATATAAGGGTGGTCACTGGTACCGTCTTACCCACCCTGGCAATGAAGTAGACAACCATTACGCTTAGCAACGCCCCTGCAAAAGCCAGAACGGGCACCAGGCCGATACCCATCCCCACCCCACTGACAGGTATCAAAAAGCCGATTACAGCCCCCAGCGCCGCCCCCTGGGCTACACCGATGAGATAGGGGTCTGCCAGAGGGTTACGGAAAAGCCCCTGATAGGTAGCCCCGGCAAGTGCCAGTGCAGCCCCCACCAGGCCGGCTAGAATCACCCGTGGCAAACGCCAATCAATTACTATGGACTCAATTGTTTTTTCCCAGCTAGGCGTTATGTCAACAAATGGTAATCTGGAAATAAGAATGCCTGATGTTGTGCCGAAGGGGATTTCCACACTGCCTATAGAAGTTGCAAACACTATTACCAGTAAAAGCAAAGCCAACAGCCCTATAATGGCAAAGATTCGACCGCGCCAGTATGGGTAAATCAGCCCTATCGGCTTTATATTTTCGCCGGATATTTCTTTTTTTTCAGACATTTTTAAGCTCTTGTTGTATCTATTTTATTAATTATTTCTATTACTCAACAGAACCGAATATCTCAGGGTGTATCATTTTAGTCATCAGTTCCAGGGCTTCGACTATGCGGGGAGTAGGTCTGTTTGTCAGGTCGGCGTTTATACCATATACCTTTCCATTTATAAAGGCGTCAACTACCGCCAGCCTTGATTCATTCAGGATGAACTGAAGCGATTTATCGCCGCCTTCATAGTTCTCTTCGTTAACCATTATCACCTGCGGATTGGTATTTATAATTTCCTCCGGCGACAGTGTTGGATAACCCTCACCGGCAACTGCCGCTATATTTATTCCACCAGCTTTCTCTATAAGCTCATGGATACGGGTGTCGTTACCTATAGACATAATCGGGTCATGCCATATAACATACAGTACCTTAGGTCTCTCTGCTTCTGTTAAGTTATCCGTTTCATCAGTTATTTCTTTAATCTTTTTATTCATATCGCTTACTATCTGCGAAGCCTTATCTTCAGTTCCGGTAATTCTGCCGATTAAAGTTATTGAGTCCATTACTTCCTGTAGATTATGCGGTACCAGTGCAACTACAGTAAAACCGAGCCTTTCCAGCGCCGGTATTACCTCCTGCTTATGTAAATCTTCAGCCAGTATTAAATCTGGGTTTATTAAAATAACCTTCTCTATATCAACACCATCAAAGCCACCTACTTTTTCCTTAGATAGTGCATCTTCAGGGTAATTGCAGTATTCGGTTACCCCCACAAGCTTATCTTCCAGCCCCAGGGCATAGAGTATCTCGGTATTGCTGGGAGCCAGAGAAACTATCCTTGAAGGAACTCCTTGTATTGCAACCTCACGCCCAAGGTCATCGGTTATAGTTATTGTTTTAATAGTTTCGGTTATTGTGGTAGTTGTTGTTTCGGTTAAATATACTGTATTTTGTTCGCTTTCATTGCATCCCGTAACCGTTAATACTAGAACTGATATCGTTAATATTAACGGTATAAATAACAGGCTTAATTTTTTCACTAATTCCTCCGATTATTTTTGTTTATTTCAACTAAAACAAAATTCCCTTGTCCGAGGACAAGGGAATGTCTCATGTTTGCTTAAACATGTCACACCTCCAAACCCGCGGAGTCCTAATAAACCGGAGGCGCTGGCGTTCTGACTTCTGGCAAAATAATTACCAGTTACAGCAGGCGGTACTGCGTCGGATTTTCACCGACTTGCTTTCCAGTTAAGCCCGGAGTTATCCGGGCTCCTCCAGCCGTCCGATATTAAAATGTGTATTTACAATAGCTAGTTTTTTAAAATTTGTCAAGTATTATATAATTACCTTCTGGCGCATCGGCTACATTTATCATTGCTAAAAATGGTATAATTTAGTTTAAAGGAATGGGAGAACAATAATGGGTGACATTTTAGATGAAGCCTACAGCATAATGCAGTGCAAGGAATGCCCCTGGTATAAGACGTGCATAATGCCGATGAGATTTACCGCCGAAGATATCCGCCGTCAGATGGCATCAACTCCAGGCGCCGACATCTCGCAGCAATCTGATCTTGGTATCCAAAATCTTATCTCAAGCATGGCAACTTCAGCCCAGAACTCAATACTGGAAGGCTGCCCCGTTCTTATTGAGCGTCTGCGTTCCAGCCCAAAGCTTGCCCAGCAGATAAAGGAAATTATGCAGAACTGGAGCCAGGAAGAGGCTTAGGTATAATCCAGGGCACTAATGCTTTTACCAGAATTAACTATTCTGCTCAAAGCAAAAACCTTAAGCTCTTTAACCATATAGCCCGCTTTTAATTCGTAACCCAAATCAGAACGATAGTATTGGCGGGCACCGACACCACTCAAGACAGCTATAAGTTGTGTGCCAAACTCTTCACAGGCTATCCGTTCCGCCTCCATAAGCAGTGATTTGCCCAGTCCTTTATGCTGTGCGGCAGCTATACTGTGCCCGCCTATGGCAACCTCATGCCCATAAACATGCAGTTCTCTAACCAATGCCAGCTTGCCAGAGGGATATTCTAATCCGGATAAATGTTTATCCTGAATTCTCAACCTGAGCAAGCCAAAAAGTGTTTCCATATCATCCTCAAATGACAGGAATATTTCCTGTCCCTCTGAAGCTTCGTAGTCCATCCTCTTTAAGCTTGGCTTGCCTGTCTGCCATCCGTCCTTTATCCTGTGCCCATATTCACGGCAGCGAATGCAACTGCAGTTAGCCCCCTGCCCTTCCATCTTTTTCTTTACTATATCACGCAGGGAATCCTTTAAACCGCCGACGATGAACTTTGCCGGTATATCACGCAGTACCCGTGATATCCTGACATACTTCGGGGTAATGGCTTTAATATCGGCAATAAGATTAACCATAATGTCATTATCATATGGCTTATATTTCCCATCCCGTTGCCATTTCTCCAGCTCGGTGCCGGCTACAACCATAGTCGGATACAGCTTCAAGCCATCGGGTTTGAAACGGGTATCATCGAACATCATTTTTGAAAGCTCCAAGTCATGCTCCGGGCCCGAACCGGGCAGCCCCGGCATCCAGTGATAATGCACCTTGAAGCCGTGTTCCTTAAGCATCCTCGTGGCATTCACGACGTCTTTGACCTTATGGCCACGACCTACAAGTTCATAAATCTCGTCGTCCAGTGTCTGTACTCCCAGTTCTACCCGGGTGGCACCAAATTCAAGCATCCTTTCTATATCTTCCTGCCGGCACCAGTCAGGCCTGGTCTCTATGCACAACCCGATACAGCGATGTCTAGCGTTTTCGTTAATTCTTTGAGCATCTTCCAGGCTGGCAGATTCCGTTCCGTTCAGGGCGTCAAAGCAGTCTTTAATAAATTCGTATTGATAGTCCTCCGGGGAAGCAAGGAATGTGCCTCCCATTACAATAAGCTCCACCTTGTCCGTGGGGTGCTCCATTTCGGTTAGGATTCTCAGTCTTAATTCAACCTGTTTTCCGGCATCGTAATCACAACTTATAGCACGTAGAACCGCCGGTGACTCCGGAGTATAACTCTGTGGAGCGGCGGTATATGTAGGGCAATAAATACACTGCCCCGGGCACCCCATCGGTTGCGTCATTACCGCCACCGGGGTTACGCCTGATATTGTCCTGGATAGTTTCCTCATTGTATACTCACAGATAGAGCTATTATCAGTCTATCAGGTTTAAGCCCGAGCAACAACTGAAGGCAAAGTAACATACAATGCCATAAAGGATAATATAATTGGTTGATAATCTTAAAGATGTTTTTAATCATATAGCGCCTGGCTGGTATAACTTCCGCCATCACTCTATCTTTAGCGAAGAGCTTAAGGTGCTGGCAGAACGCTGGCAGAATGGCAACCTGCTTAACCTCGGCTGTGCCCACGGGCCCGATTTCCTGCCATTTAAAGATAGCTTCAAACTATATGGCATCGATTTTTCAGACGAGATGCTCAAGCTTGCCCGAAAATACTCCTTGAAATTTGATTTTAATGTAGAGCTATCACTTGCCGACGTCAGAAAATTGCCTTATCCGGATAATTCCTTTGACTGGGCAATATCGGTAGCCACCTACCATCATATAAAGGGCGAGCAGGAAAGATTAGAAGCTTTAAACGAACTAAAGCGGATTTTAAAACCCGGAGGCGAAGCCTTTATTACCGTATGGAACCGATGTCAGCCAGGCTTCTGGTTCAAGCCTAAAGATTTATATGTACCCTGGCACAAGAAGGATAAGACGCTATATCGTTACTATTACCTCTTTTCTTATGCAGAACTAGAGAGCCTTGCCAGAAAAGCCGGTTTCAAGATATTGAAATCGCACCCCGAAAGCGCCTACAATTTCCCCCTGAAACATTTTTCAAGGAATATATGTCTGCTGCTAAAGAAGACCGCCTAGATTAAACAATTTGCCTATCTATAGTTATATTGCTAATATTAACCTGTAAAACTATTATCGTTTAGGGTGCCGGATGAATAATAATACGAATAAAAACAGGAGGTTCCGTCAGATGCTTATCCCGACAATAATAATGGGCGTCATCGCCATAACCCTCCTTATTATTGCTTACCAAAAGGGGGGTGGTGAGCATATCCTCGGCTTAAAGGCAGCCGGGAATATACTTCTTCAGATTCTGCCTCTTCTAATCTTTGCTTTCATTATTGCAGGCACCATTCAGTATGTTATCCCCGCCGAATCGATATCAAAGTGGATAGGTGTTGAATCTGGTTTTCGAGGTATATTTTTCGGTACTGTCTTCGGTGGCCTTACCCCAGGGGGACCAATGATAGCGATGCCTATCGCCGCCGGCTTGCTTCAATCCGGTGCCAGTATCGGTACAATGGTAGCTTTTATGACAGGCTGGTCTCTTTGGGCTTTTACCCGATTACCGCTAGAGGTAGGCTTGATGGGCTGGAAATTCACCGCCATCCGCCTTGCCTGTACTTTTATGTTCCCTATTTTGGCCGGGCTTATAGCCAATCTATTCTTTTCCAGGACAAATGTTGTCTGATAAATATCTTTAAGGAGGAATGCCGGGTTATGCTATGTAAAATAAAATGCCCCGAATGCTCCAGTGAAGGCACTATATCTTTGCTGGAAACTACCTATGAAGGTCCATACAAGTGCTGGAAGTGCCGGCAGCTTTTTGCTATTAATTTGAAAAACGGCTCCATGCAAAGCTGCGAACCGCTGAGCCAGGAGGAGTTTGAAAAACTACAGGAAATCGATGCCCTTAAGAAAAAGTTTCGCAAAGACTAACTGAATAATCCGTATAAGTATTCTTATGCAGGAGGGATAAGTAAATGTCTGTTGAAAAGGTTGGTGAAAAATACCGCTGTAATATTTGCGGTAATGAGGTAGTGGTAACGAAAGTCGGTGGTGGCACCCTTGTCTGCTGCGGTGCAGATATGGAAAAGATCGAAGAGAAATAATCTTTAATTATATCTTTTGTCAAAGGAGAAAGCATGCCGGTAGTTATTGTTGAGATGTGGCAGGGGCGTACTACAGCGCAGAAAGGGCAACTGGCAAAGGGTATTACCGATGAGTTTGCTAAAATCGGAGTACCCCGCGACCAGGTTCATATTATCTTCAAGGATAACCAGAAATCTAACTGGGCGACCGGTGGCAAACTGGCTTCGGAAGAGTAATAGCATCAATACTTATGTGCAATGCTTTTCCATCTTTGGCGATGCTCTTCTTTTAATCCATCCAGTTTTGCCTTAAATGCTTCCGAGCTTATATCTTCAGCTGTCATTATCACAGCATCCTCTCTGTCATCCAGATAGTAGCCGCGTCGTGTCCCTTTTATTTCAAATCCATATTTCTCGTAAAGTTTCTGGGCGGCTTCATTGGATCTTCTCACTTCCAGTGTTATAATATCGGAACCTTTCTTTAATGTCATATTTATCAGATTTATTAACAGCAGTTCACCTATTCCCCGGCGCCGGTAAGCTTTCCTGACGGCAATGTTAACTATATGGGCTTCACCAGCCATAAGCCAGAAACCAGCCATGCCTATTATAAAATCTTTTTCGTCTAAATCTATTTCATCATTCTGTTTTTCAGCAACCTGCTGATTATCACAGGCTACAATATAATATGACAGACCATTTTTTAACTCACGCCTATAATTTGCTGTTGACAACATTTCTGAAAAGGCTTCTCTATCAATTTCTACAGCCTGTTCTATATCTTCCCTGCGCATCCGTCTTATCAAGTAATCCATTCTTGCCCCCAGGGGATAGTTTTATTATTTTTCTTCGGCAAAACGCTCCCATTCACTATAAATACAACCGCAATACTGCTGCCGATATAAATCCAGGGGCTTTGTCATTCGGCGGCTATCAGAGTAGCGTTTTCGCAGGTCTGCATAAAGATAGTTTATGCCCATATCCTTAGCTATAGCATTGCCAGTTTCAAGTAACAGGTCATGTTTCTGATGAGGGCTTATGAGCAAGCTGGAGGTAAAAGCGTTATAACCATGCTTACGCGCGGTTTCAGCCGTCTTTTCAAGACGCATCTGAAAACAACAACGGCAGCGCTGGTCTTCATGCCCAACTACCCTGCTGAAGTAATCTATCATGTCATATCCACCTTCTATAATAAGTGGAAAATTAAGCTCTTTTGCCAAAGACTTCATTGCTTCAAGGCGATGCTGGTGCTCCGTAAAAGGGTGGATATTGGGATTATACCAGAAGGCACTTATCTCATAGCCCTGATGCTGCCAGTAATCAACGGTATAGGCAGTGCAATGAGCACAACAACAATGAATGAGAATAGAGTTATCCTTCATACAAATACCGTACTACAGAAGGGTTGGCTGTGGAGGCTTTTCTTTATCATATGGAATACCGAGGTGCTGATATGCCAGTTTTGTAACCATGCGTCCTCTGGGAGTACGCTCTATAAATCCGAGTTGTAAAAGGTATGGTTCATAGACATCCATTATTGTATCTGCCTCTTCACTTATAGAGGCGGCGATTGTTTCCAAGCCAACGGGGCCGCCATTGAACTTATTTATTATTGTAAGCATCACTTTGTTGTCTATCTCATCCAGCCCTATTGTATCAATCTCAAGCCTCTTCAATGCCTCAACCGCTTCTTCTCTTTTAATTTTTCCATCAGACATTACCTGAGTATAGTCCCTTACCCGCTTGAGCAATCGGTTTGATACGCGCGGTGTGCCCCGCGCGCGGCATGCAATCTCTCCTAATCCTTCGTTTTCGGCTTCTACCCCAAGTATGCGTGCGGAACGTTTTAATATTGCCTCTATTGAAGCCTGTTCATAGAAATCAAGGCGATATATCGCACCGAAGCGATCCCTCAAGGGCGCACTTAACTGCGCAAACCTGGTTGTGGCGCCTATGAGAGTAAAAGACGGCAGGTTGAGCCTCAGACTCCTGGCACCGGGTCCTTTGCCTATTATAATGTCCAGCGCCTTATCTTCCATCGCCGGGTAGAGCACTTCCTCTACTGCCTTATTTAGACGGTGGATTTCATCGATAAATAGAATATCCTGGCTATGCAAATTTGTTAATATGGCTGCCAGCTCCCCGGTACGTTCGATTGCCGGTCCGGATGTAATCTTTATGTTAACACCCATCTCATTGGCAATGATTTGTGCTAGTGTTGTTTTCCCCAGACCTGGCGGCCCATATAGCAATATGTGGTCAAGTGCATCACCTCTGCCCTTTGCAGCAGTAATAGCGATGCCCAGATTTTCCTTAATCCTATTTTGCCCGATAAATTCACCCAGTGACCTTGGCCTGAGATTTGTATCAAGCGGTATGTCTTCCGTACCGGGCTTACCTGATATAATGCGGTCTATTTTGATCCACCTAAATATAGATATTATAAAAATACGGTCTTTTTTACTAACACATCCTCAGCCATTATACCATAACTTTAGTTGTATTAAGTCGGATAAATAAGAGCCACCCCGATAGAAACGAAGTGGCTCTAAATTACTTGCTCAATTATACTTCAGGAACTATTCTTCCGATTTGTTCTCTACTTCTTTACTTTCCGTTTGTTCTTCAATAAGCTCTTCAATTGGCTGCAGCGGTAATTCAACGCTCAGCTCCATCCCCACAGCTTCCTTCTCCATTTCCAATTTCATGGCTGCTTCTTCGGTTGCTTCCTTGCAGGCACGGCAACGCGCCGGGATTAATTTACCTATTATTACATTTTCCTTGAGCCCGTTTAGCCTGTCCACTTTGCCCAGTATAGCCGCCTCAGTCAAAACCCTGTTTGTTTCCTGGAATGAGGCTGCTGCCAGCCAGCTTTCTGTGCTCAGACTGGCTCTTGTGATACCCAAAAGAATTGTATGAGCAGTAGCCGGTTCGCCGCCCTCTGCCAATACCTTTGCGTTAATCTCTTCATAGCGAAATCTGTCTATTAACTCCCTGGGCACCAGATCAGTATCGCCCGGCGAATCTATGCGAACCTTTGATAGCATTTGCCTGACAATAACCTCGACATGCTTATCGTTTATGTGCACTCCTTGAGAACAGTAGACTTTCTGCACCTCTTCAACTATATACCTCTGAACGGCACCTTTTCCCAGTACAGCCAGAATATCCTGTGGATTTACAGAGCCGTCGGTAAGCTGCTGGCCAGCCTTTATTAAATCTCCTGATTGGACACGGATATGTGTAGCCGCCGGCACGCTATACTCCCGTTCATCCGTCTCGTCATACCTGATTAACAACTTGCCATCTTCAATGATGACTTCTCCGGCTACATTAGCTACGATATAATCGGCTATGGCCGTAGAATCAGATTCGGCACCCTTGGCCGGTGGTTTTGCCAGCATAGTACCTATATCCACCGCCTGGCCATCTTTCACATTCAATTGCCAGCCAGCCGGCAACCTGTATTCATCATAAAATGTATCCTGGCTGGCAACCTTTATGAATTTTCCATCATCATTATCCATTACATCAGCCACGCCATCTATTTCCGATATTGTCGCCTGAGCCTTTGGCGGCCTGGCTTCAAAGAGCTCCTCAACTCTGGGTAGACCGCTTGTAATATCAAGCCCAACCACACCACCAGTATGGAATGTTCGCAAAGTAAGTTGCGTACCCGGTTCACCAATACTCTGAGCGGCAATAATACCAACTGCCGTATTAAGTTCAACCAGATGCCATCGGCCGAGGTCTCTGCCATAGCACATCTGGCATATACCCTGCGTCGATTGGCAGTTAATCGGTGACCTTATATGAACCCTTGTAATGCCGGCGGCAATAATATCAGCCACTTTTTGCTCATCAATTTCTTCGTTTCTCTTGACTATAATTTTTTTATTTTCTGGATTTATTATTTCACTTGCCGCCATCCGTCCTGTTATCCTATCGCTGAATATAGGTAGCAATCCTTTCTCCTGGACTTCATCATAAACCCAAGCTCCTTCCATAGTGCCGCAATCCTCTTCAAGGACAATTACATCCTGGGTTACATCTACAAGACGCCGGGTCAGGTAACCACTACCTGATGTCCTCAATGCTGTGTCTGCAAGACCCTTACGTGCACCATGCGTTGATATAAAGTACTCCATGGCGCTATGCCCTTCACGCAGGCTTGATATAATGGGAAATTCTATTATTTTACCGGCCGGGTTTGTCATAAGGCCGCGCATACCAACCATCTGCCTTATTTGGGACATATTACCTTTTGCTCCCGATGTCGCCATCATATAGATACTGCCGTGTTTATCCAACGATTCATTAATAGCACTGGTAAGCTTATCGGTAGTTCCCATCCATACTTCAATTATGCTGTTATACCTCTCGTCCTCTGTAATCAAACCGCGTAGATACTGGCTTTCAATTATAGCCGTTCTCTCATTGGCTTCTTCGAGTATCTTTGGTTTTTTGGCTGGCACTTTTATATCGCTCATAGATATTGATATTCCTGATTTAGTAGCATATTTAAAGCCAAGCCGTTTTAAACCATCCAGCAACGCCGCCATTCTTTCATTATCACCGAGTAGTCTATAGCAATCTGTTATTATTTTCTTTAAACCCGATTTATCAATCGTCTTATTAATGAATCCTATCTCTTCGGGTATAATCTCATTGAAGATTATACGTCCAATACTGGTTTTGATAATTTCTTTATCTTTTAGCCTGACATTTATTTCATCCCCAAGGCCAATGATGCCCACATCATGGCTTAACCTGGCTTCTTCGGTGCTGCCGAAGGTCGTTTTTATAGCCTTGGCATCAGGTCTTATCATCGTTAGATAATAACAGCCGAATACCATATCCAGAGTTGGTGTTACAACGGGTTCACCACAGCTGGGCAATAGCATATTGTGCGTGCTGAGCATCATCTCCCTGGCTTCCTTCACCGCTGCCTTGGACAGGGGGACATGGACCGCCATCTGGTCGCCATCAAAATCGGCATTAAAAGCAGAACATACAAGAGGGTGTATCTGTATGGCGCTGCCATCGATGAGCACCGGTTCAAAAGCCTGAATGCTAAGCCGGTGTAATGTTGGTGCCCGGTTAAGCATAACCGGTCGATCTTTTACCACTTCCTCAAGGATGTCGTATATCTCTGGTTTTGCCCTTTCGACAAGTCTGCGGGCGCTTTTTATATTCGAGGCAATGCCTTCGATTACAAGATTGTGCATTACGAAAGGTTTAAATAATTCAAGCGCCATTCGCCTGGGTAAACCACACTGATGTAATTCTAATTCCGGACCAACAACTATAACCGAGCGGCCGCTATAATCTACTCTTTTTCCCAGCAGGTTCTGACGGAAGCGCCCCTGCTTGCCACGCAACATATCCGATAGTGATTTAGCCTTATGGTCACCGCTTACCGAAATGGCTCGTCCCCGGCGACCATTATCAATAAGCGAGTCGGCTGCTTCCTGGAGCATCCGTTTTTCGTTGCGTATTATAATTTCAGGTGCTCCCATTTCAACCAGGTGGCGCAGTCTGTTATTGCGGTTGATAACCCGGCGATAAAGATCATTCAAATCACTGGTAGCGAAGCGGCCTCCATCCAGCTGAACCATGGGGCGGAGGTCTGGGGGTAATACCGGCAGCGCAGTCAGAATCATCCATTCCGGTTTGTTATTACTGCGACGAAACGCTTCTACTAGTTGCAATTGCTTTGAGGCTTTGCGTCTGCGTTGACCCGAAGACGAATGAGTTTCTTGAAGTAATCGGATTCTTAACTCTTCAAGGTCTATTTCCTTGAGCAGTTTGAGTATAGCTTCAGCCCCCATCCCAGCTTCGAATATACTAGCGTAATCTCTCTTTAATTCACGGTACTGGTTTTCTGTTAGTAGTGCGCCTTTTCTTAACTCTTTAAGCTGTTCTATCTTTATCGGTAGTTCATCTTCAAGCGTTTCTTTCGTTGTTTCGAAATCACGCCTCATCTTGTTTATTTCTTCTACGGTTGCCTGTTCCTGTTCTATTTCAGATATTTTTTCTTCAAGCGCAGCTTTTTGTTCTGTTATCTGTTTGGTATAATCTCCCTCCAATTGCTTAATTGCTTCACTGCGCGATTCTTCATCAACAAACGTAACTATATAATGAGAAAAGTAAATAACCCTCTCCAGACTACGAGCCGAAAGGTCAAGCAATAACCCGATGCGGCTGGGTATCCCCCGCGAAAACCATATATGGCTTATCGGGCAGGCTAGCTCAATATGCCCCATGCGTTCCCGGCGTACTTTTGAGCGTGCTATCTCAACGCCGCATTTATCGCATATTATGCCCTTAAAACGTATCCTTTTGTATTTACCGCAGGAGCACTCAAAGTCTTTCGTCGGACCGAATATTCTTTCGCAGAATAGACCGTCTCTCTCTGGTTTGAGTGTGCGGTAGTTTATTGTCTCCGGCTTTGTTACCTCGCCATATGACCAGCCAAGAATCTGTTCCGGTGAAGCTAATGAAATACGGACGGCATCAAATTCATTGATTTCAAGCACTATCTTACTCTGCCCCTTCCTCTTCTATGATCAGTATCATTTTGTATATCAGGCGATTTATCGACAGGTTCATTTTTATTTTCAGCTTCGCTCATCTCGCCTGCCGCTTTGTCTTTTAATTCTTTCTCTCCTTCAACTTCTTCACCTTCCAAATTGTTTTCTATGGCTGGCAGTACCTCTATAACCTCTGGTCCACTTTCCATCTCAGATGTCTCATTAGCTTTTTCAGCATGTATGGTTTTTTCTTCTTCATTAATAACCTCAACCGCCAATCCAAGGCTCTGTAACTCCTTTACCAGCACCTTGAAGGATTCCGGCACGCCAGGTGGCATAATACCTTCACCCTTAACTATAGCCTCATATGCTTTTGCCCGCCCGGTGACATCATCAGATTTTATCGTCAACACTTCCTGTAGGTTATGAGCCGCTCCATAAGCCTCCAGTGCCCAAACTTCCATTTCTCCAAATCGTTGTCCGCCGAACTGGGCCTTACCACCTAAAGGTTGTTGTGAAATAAGTGAATAAGGGCCGGTAGAACGGGCGTGAACCTTATCCTCGACAAGGTGATTCAGTTTCATTATATAGATATTGCCCACCGTTATCGGCTGGTCAAACGGTTCACCAGTAAGGCCATCACGCAGCATCACTTTACCTGATACCGGCGAAGGTATATTCCTTTCATAACAAACCTTATCAACCTTCTTTTCCAGCTCATCCTTTTTAATATTTTTACTTTTGACCCCCAGCTCTTTAAGCCATAGGCGTAAACAGATTTCCTTTGCTTCTCCTTCAAGTTTATTATCAAAAATCTTCTCTCCGTCGAAACCTTTTTTGTTTACCCATTCCTTTGCCCTTACTATTTTTTCTTGAGGAGTAATATTACTGTTATCCTTACTATCCTCACCGGCTTTTCCGACAAGCCATGCCCTAGCCAAGGCGTCTTCAATAACTAAATCACTGGCACCATCAAAAACAGGGGTTAATGCTTTAAAACCCAACTGCTGAGCCGCCCATCCCAGGTGTGTCTCAAGCACCTGGCCTATATTCATCCTCGATGGCACGCCTATTGGATTAAGAAGGATATCTACCGGTGTACCATCAGGCAGGAATGGCATATCCTCAACCGGAGCTATAATGGAAATAACCCCTTTATTACCGTGCCTCCCGGCCAGTTTATCACCGGCGGAAATCTTCCTTTGCTGCGCCACCCATACCTGTACCCACTTATTTACCCTTACAGGCAGCTCATCATTATCCTCACGTGAAAATACTTTTACATTAATAACCTTACCCCACTCACCATGCGGAACCCTGAGTGAGGTATCTTTTACCTCACGAGCTTTTTCGCCGAATATAGCCCTCAGTAATTTCTCCTCCGCCGACAGCTCTGTCTCTCCTTTTGGTGTAATCTTACCCACCAGGATATCACCCGGCCCCACCTCTGCGCCGATTCGGATTATGCCTTCTTCATCAAGTTCACGTAAACTCTCTTCGCCAACATTGGATATATCGCGTGTAATTTCCTCCGGTCCCAGTTTAGTATCCCGGGCTTCAACCTCATGCTTTGATATATGAATCGATGTAAACTTATCTTTTTCTAGCATACGCTCACTTAAAATAATGGCATCTTCATAGTTATAGCCTCTCCAGCTCATAAAAGCACATACTACATTCTGCCCCAGAGCCAATTCTCCATCTTCGGTTGCCGAGCTATCTGCTAAAACACAACCCTTCTCCACGCGCTGCCCTATACTTACCACCGCATGCTGATTTATACAGGTTCCCTGATTGGTGCGTACGAATTTCATAAGCGGGTAAATATCTTCCTGCCCTGTATCATCTGTAACAACAATCCTAAAACCTGTTACCGAGGTTACTACACCGGCATTCTTCGCAAATAATACCTGACCGCTGTACTTGGCTGCCTCGCTCTCCATGCCAGTAGCTACCAGCGGTGATTCAGGACACAGTAAAGGCACTGCCTGCCGCTGCATGTTAGCACCCATCAGCGCTCTATTGGCATCATTATGCTCCAGAAAGGGTATTAGTGATGCGGCAACACTGAAAATCTGTTTGGGCGACACATCCATAAAAGATAATTTTTCCGGTGCCGTTAGCAGGTATTGCTCTCCCAACCTGGCTTCAACCTTTTCATCCATGAACTGGCCGTTTTCATCAAGCCGGGTATTTGCCTGGGCTATTATAAATTTATCTTCCTTGTCCGCCGGGAGATAGACGACTTCGTCGGTTATAAAGGGCGCCAGCTTTATATTGCCGTTACGAACACGAGCAAGCTTTGTGGCCATTTCAGCCGTTACTACGTCTCCGGCCTTTGCTATAATCGTCCCCTTATTGTTTTTTATCTCCTCGCGAATCACCCTTTTCGTAAAATCTTTTATTTTTGATGGCTCTATTTCACTGATAGCCCTCCGATAAGGTGTCTCTATAAAACCATAGGAGTTAATACGGCCAAAGGTTGCCAGTGAGCCGATGAGACCAATATTTGGACCCTCAGGCGTTTCAATCGGGCAGATTCTACCATAGTGTGAGTAATGAACATCTCGCACATCAAAGCCGGCACGCTCCCGGGATAAACCCCCCGGTCCCATTGCCGATAGCCGGCGTTTGTGCGTCAGCTCGGCCAGGGGATTTGTCTGATCCATAAATTGTGATAGCTGCGAGCCTCCGAAGAACTCCCTGATTGCAGAAACTACGGGGCGTATATTTACAAGGGCACCAGGGGTAACCATATCGATACTCAAGATGCTCATTCGCTCTCTGGCTACTCTTTCAAGGCGCATCAAACCAATTCGAAACTGGTTTTGCATTAGTTCACCAACAACACGTATACGCCTATTCCCCAGATGATCAATATCATCGGCAGATTCATCGCCATTGTTAATCATTATTATATATTTTATAATCTCTATTATATCTTTATGTGTTAATGCGCTTTTATCCTCGCCAATCTTATCTTCAAGCCCCAATCTCTGGTTAAGCTTGTAGCGACCGACAATACCCAAGTCATAGTGCTGCGGATTGAAGAAAAGATTGTTAATCAGTTTCTTTGCGTTTTCAACATTAGGCGGGTCGCCCGGACGTACCTTCCGGTATATGTCAATAAGAGCCGTAGCCCCATCCCTGACTAACTGGTCACGATCTATTGTTGACTGTATAAACTTTCTCTCTGAAGATTTTTCCTCTTCAGAAAACAGCTCAAGCAGTTGTTCGTCACCTTCATAGCCGATGGCTCGCAGAAGAGTGGTAACCGGTATTTTACGTTTGCCATCTATTTTTACCGAAATTACATTACGGCTGCTTGTCTCAAGCTCAAGCCAGGCACCACGACCGGGTATCAGATTGGCACTACATAACCGACGTCCACTAGTTGCATCCTCTTCAGCCATAAAGTAGACACCGGGTGAACGGAGTAACTGGCTAACTATCACCCGTTCTGTGCCGCTGGTAATGAAGGTGCCTTTCGCCGTCATTAAGGGTATGTCGCCAAAAAACAGATCAAATGGCTCTTTTATTTCTCCGGTAGCCTTTACGAGTAATCTTGCTTTTACATAAAGGGGGACGGAATATGTCAGGTCTCTCTGGCTACATTCCTGCTCTGTGAAGCGGGGCTTTCTAAATTCGTAACCGATAAAACTCAGTTCCAGCTTATTACCTACAAAATCTTCGATGGGAGATATTTCCTTAAGTAATTGCTTTATCCCTTCTTCTTGAAGCCACTGAAATGAACCTAATTGTATTTCTATTAAATTGGGAACATTTATGACCTGTGGCAGTTTGGCATATGATATTCTTGATATAGAAGGCTTTTCCTTCTGGGGGGATGAGAGAGACTCAGATATCATTTCAACTCCTTTAAAAGGCATACAAAATTAAACATTATCGCAGTGCTAATAAAATTAGTTACGTGAACGCCGAGGACTATAGTTAGGTGAATAATTAAGAGGCATAACGTAAAGATGAATGATAGCACAATCTAATGTTATTGTCAATAGTGTTAGCACTAATATTTTTTTGCATAATTTTTCAGGTTATACAGATTATCTTCGCAACAATGGCTTATTCTATGTTTTTACTTATTTCTTCTCATCTTGTATTATATCTAGTAACTTGCATTTTATTCGATTTAATTCGCTATGTTACTAGAGGATGAGCTAGCCGGACTGGCACCCAGAAGTGAAACCATACTGACCATCGGTGTTTTTGATGGAGTACACCTCGGGCATAAACACCTGCTCTCTAAACTCGTTGAACAATCTAAAAATGATAAACTTATCAGTTGCGTTATTACCTTCAAGCAGCATCCTCAAGGGTTATTCAACTCACAGTCCGCCCCGCCCTTTTTAACCAACCTGACACAGAAAACAAAACTGCTCAATGATGCAGGAGCCCAGATCATTATTGCCCTTACTTTCGGTCTGGAACTAGCACAAACCGGTGCCAGGCAATTCGCTGACCTTTTGCAGAAATATCTTAAAATGCGCGGTCTCGTTCTTGGACCTGACTTTACCCTGGGCAGAAATAAAGAAGGTAACGTTGATTTTCTGCGTAATTTGGGCAATGCTATGAACTTTAACCTGACAGTAGTACCGCATTTAAAAATAGATGGAGAAATAGTAAGTAGTACAGCTATCAGGGATGCACTTTTAAAAGGTGATATTAAAAAGGTTAATCGTATGCTTGGTCGCCATTTCAGCCTTGAAGGGCGTATAATAACAGGGAGCGGGAGAGGTACGGATCTGGGTTTTCCAACGGCTAATCTGGATATTGAAGCGGAACGGGCCTTACCGTCAGACGGCATTTATGCTACCTGGGCTTACATAGATAATAAGCGTTACAAATCGATAACAAATATCGGTAAGCGTCCCACCTTTGGTGACAATGAAAGAATTGTAGAGGTCTATATTATAGATTTTCAGGATAATCTATATCGTCATCAATTAAAAATTGATATAATAGAAAAACTACGCGATGAGAAGAAATTTACAACTGCCGAGGCGTTACAGTGTCAGATTGCAGATGATATAAAGCAAGCAGAGGCTTTGCTTTCTCAGCTGAACAGTGAATAATACACAGGGGGTTTCTTATTTCAAGCCAGGATTACAGAAGATTACTTAAACGAGGAGTGGCTGAAGTTATAGCCGAAAAAGAGCTACTGGAGCTACTTTATTCGGGTAAAAAGCTGCGCCTTAAAGAAGGTTTTGACCCCAGTTTTCCCGATATCCACCTTGGTCATATGGTAGGTCTTAAAAAGCTGCGCCAGTTTCAGGAGCTTGGGCACCAGGTTGTTCTAATCGTCGGCGACTGGACTGCCCGCATCGGCGACCCCAGCGGCGCTTCCATAACCAGGCCTATGCTTACGGCAGAAGATGTTAAAGCCAACGCTCAAACCTATATGCAGCAATTTTTTAAGATTGTGGACAGGGATAGAACAGAGGTCAGATGGCAGAGCGAATGGTTCAATGAATTCACGCTCGCCGATGTCATAAATCTCACCAGCAGATTCACCATAGCCCAGCTGCTTGCCAGGGACGATTTCAGCAAGAGGTACAGCAACGGGCAGCCCATCTCTATGACCGAATTTCTCTATCCTCTTCTTCAGGCATATGACTCGGTGGCTGTTAAATCCGATGTAGAATTTGGTGGTACCGACCAGAAATTCAATCTCCTTGTGGGCAGGGAACTGCAATCATATGTAGGACAGAAACCACAGCAGGTCTTTATGGTACCCATCCTCACCGGTACCGACGGCATTCAGAAAATGAGTAAAAGCCTGGGCAATTATATCGGTATTACTGAACCGCCAGAGGAGATATTCGGCAAGGTAATGTCCATCCCGGATAGCCAGATTATGGACTACCTTGAGTTGCTGACCGATATACCGGATAAAGATCTTGCCGATTTCAGGCAGGCACTTGAGGGAAACACCGTTAATCCGATGGAACTTAAAAAACTGGCTGCCAGAGAGATTATAGTCCAGCTATATGACTTTAAATCGGCAACCAAAGCCGAGGAATATTTCGTTAAAACTGTTCAAAATAAAGAGATCCCAGATGAGATACGAAAAGTAAAGATAACTCAAGAATTATTACAAAGAATAAAGGCTCGCTCATCTAAAGAAGAGGGATTATTAAGCAGCATTATAGATGTCGGCAAACCTGAAACTGAAGAATGGATTGTATCAGTTCCTTTACTATTATGTGAGATAGGTCTAGCAAAAAGTCGCAGTGATGCAAAACGTCTTATAGAACAAGAGTCTGTTCGTATAGATGGAAAGACAGTCTATGAAGCAAGGGGTTTTATAAAGAGTGGTAGTATCATTCAAGTAGGCAAGCGTCACTTTGCTAAAGTCATAAATTCAGATATAATATAACGACTAAATTAGAGGAGCTTTATGATGACTAATCTGCGTATTCCCGGACCAACCCCCTGCCCCGATGTTGTTCTAAAAGTAATGGGCCGACAGATGATAAACCACCGCGGTCCCGAGTTTAAAAAGGTTCTTCTTGATGTTACCGATAAACTCAAGCAGGTCTTTAAAACGAAGAACGATGTTTTTGTACTTTCCGGTTCCGGGACGGGTGGCCTGGAGGCGGCCGTAGTTAATAGTTTATCACCGGGCGATAAGGTGCTTTCGGTATCAATAGGTGTTTTCGGTGATAGATTTTCTGCTATCGCCAAGAAATTCGGGGCTGATGTTATTGACCTTAAGTATGAATGGGGTAAGGCGGCGGATGCAGATGAAATCAGAGAAGCTCTAAACAAAGAACCGACCATAAAAGCCGTACTGGTAACCCACAATGAAACCTCCACCGGCGTAACCAATGACCTTGCCAGTATCAGTTCAGTGGTTAAAGAAGCCGGCAAACTGCTGGTAGTTGACGCTATCAGCAGCCTGGGTTCAATAGAGTTACCAATAGATAAATGGCAGTGCGATGTCGTTGTTACCGGTTCCCAGAAAGGCTGGATGGTTCCCCCCGGCCTTACAATGGTTTCCGTCAGCCAGCAGGCATGGCAGGCAAACGCAGAGGCTACCATGCCAAGGTTTTACTGGGACTTCGCCAAAGCCAAAAACTACCTGGAGAAGGGACAGACGCCGTGGACACCGGTTGTCTCTATTGTATTTGCACTTGATGTAGCTCTTGATATGATAATAGAGAAAGGTATAGATAATATAATCGCCCGTCAGGCTCACATTGCCCGGATGACCCGTGAAGGAGTGAAAGCTCTGGGATTGCCTCTCTTTGCCGATGAGAAATACGCCTCCAATACCGTTACATCAATAGCCGCCCCGGATGGCCTTGATGTTATAAAAATGCTTAAAATCCTTAGGGAAGAACACGATACAGTTCTCGGTGGTGGACAACAGCATCTGGCGGGTAAAGTTTTCCGCATCGGTCATCTCGGCTGGGTAAGCGAAGAGGATATAAATATGGTTCTCAAGTCATTGATGATAGTATTACCGCAGGCTGGATTCGAGATAGGTAGCTAAATGAAGGTTCTCATTGCCGATAAAATCGCCCAGGAAGGTATAGACTTACTGAGCCGTTATGCTCAGGTAGATGTCAAAACAAAGCAGAAAGCGGAGCAAATCATTACCATAATCAGCGACTACGAAGCTATAATAGTCCGCAGCCAGACAAAGGTCACCGCCGATATTATAGAAGCCGGCAAAAAGCTGCAGGTTATCGGGCGGGCTGGTGTCGGCGTTGATAATATAGATATAAATGCCGCTACCAAACACGGCATTATTGTTGTCAATGCCCCAACCGGCAACACAATATCAGCCGCGGAGCATTCTATCGCACTTATGCTGGCTCTGGCACGTAACATCCCTCAGGCTAATATATCTCTTAAATCCTGCCAGTGGCGTCGCTCGGATTTTATGGGCACCGAGGTTAAAGGGAAAACACTGGGTATTATCGGTCTGGGGAATGTCGGTTCAGAGGTAGCCAAACGCGCCCGTGGTCTTGATATGATGCTTATCGGTCATGATCCTTTTATTACCGCCGAACGAGCTGCCAACCTTCAGGTTGAACTTGTTACCCTGGAACAACTTTTTAAGGATTCCGATTTCATTACACTGCATATACCTCTCAGCGAAGCAACAAAGGGCTTCATAGGGACTAATGAATTAGCCATGATGAAACCAACGATGCGCATTATAAATACCGCCCGCGGCGGACTTATAGATGAAGAGGCACTTGTAAAGGCTGTTGAAGAGAAGAAAATAGCCGGAGCCGCTATTGATGTCTTCCCCAACGAACCCTGCACCGAAAGCATACTTTTTAAAAGCGACAATATAATCGTTACTCCTCACCTTGGCGCCTCAACAACCGAAGCCCAAACCCTGGCTGCCACCGAGATTGCCAAACAAATCATTGATGTCTTCAATGGGCAGCCAGCCAGATATGCCGTTAACGCCCCGTTGATTTCCGCCGAAGCACTGCCGGTACTAATGCCATTCCTAAAGGTAGCCGGTACGATTGGCAATCTTGCCAGCTATCTTGGTGAGGGGCAGCTGAAAAGCATCCAGATAAATTACCAGGGCGAGATCGCCGGTTACGATACCAACGCCCTTAAAGCGGCTATTTTAGGAGGCCTGCTCAACCGCTTAACCGAGGAAAGAATTAATATAGTAAATGCCAACATGGTAGCTTCTAAGCGTGGCATAAAAGTTATTGAACAGAAGGAAGCTGCCTGTGGTAATTATGCCAACCTTATTACCCTTGAGGTTACCACCAGCACAGGTAAAATTACTGTTTCCGGCACGGTACTGGACGGTGAAACACGCATTGTCCAGGTCAATAACTACTGGATTAATATAGTACCCACCGGCGGCTACTTTCTATTCAGCGACCATCGTGACCGCCCCGGCCTTATCGGTGCCGTGGGTAAGATAACCGGTGACGCCGACATAAATATAAGCTATATGCACCTCAGCCGTCTCAAACCCAGAGGACAGGCTTTGATGATACTGGCTCTTGATGAACCCCTTTCAGATGAGCAGATAAAAAAGATATTAGCCCTGCCTGATGTCAATACTGCTAAAGTCGTCAAGATTTAGATCCGTTCTCTTCGAACTTTCACACCTTTATAATGCAAGAGGTATAACAAAACATGAAAATAGGAATATTAGCCCTTCAGGGCGATTTTATAGAACATACCTATATTATTGAAAAACTCGGCGCCCGTCTAATTCCGGTCCGTAAAGCTGAGCAGCTGGAAGGTTTGGATGGCCTTATTATCCCCGGCGGTGAAAGCACTACCATACTAAATCTAATGCATAGCTATAACATGTTTCAGCCGATTAAGGAACTTGCTCATTCCAGTCTGCCTGTTATGGGTACCTGTGCCGGTATGGTGTTGCTGGCGAAGAGGGTATTCAATCCCGATATGAGCACCCTGGCGCTTATGGATATTGAGGTCAGACGCAACGCCTTCGGCAGGCAGGTTGATAGCTTTGAAACCGAAGTTAGCTTACCATTACTGGGGGATAAACCCTTCCCGGCTGTATTTATTCGCGCCCCTCTTATTGAAAACACCGGTCCTGATGTTGATATTATAGGCAGGTTACCAGATAATAAAATCGTAGCCGCCCGTCAGGGCAATATACTGGCGTTTTCATTTCACCCAGAGCTCAGCAATGATACCAGAATACACCGCTATTTCCTTGAAATAGTAGCCGGTTTTAAATCGGGAGACAGGAAGGAAGCTATTATAAACCGGCTACACCAGCCGATTTATAATCAACCCTGATGGCAGCTTCGGGTAGAAGTAGGTCGATTTCCGTGGCATACGGTCTCCAGCATCAGCAATCTCTTTTATGGTTTCTGCTTTTACCGGGCTTACAATAAACGCCAGCTGGTATTCCTTATTTAAAACACCGTTAACAGCATCCCGGCGGTCATAATTATACGAAATCTTTATTTCATCCTCACTGCTCAATCCCAGAAGCTCCTCCAGTATGACATGGTCAACAATGCTGACATCCAGCCTTTTATATATCTCTGAATGAAAATAGGGTATCATCCTGTCGGCGGCAGCAATATCCCGCAACGTAAGCAACGATAAATTCTGCCTGTCAGGACCAAATAATATCATTTTTACCTTGCTTTTATCAGCCAATAGCCCATCAACCCTTTGCCATAAGTCCGGCATATCTAGTGACAGGCATTCTATATCAAAAAACGATTCCAGTTTATCACACAAACCAGCCAGCTTTGATTCCGGTAAGCCACGAAGCAGGCGGTGTGGCGGCAGGATAATAAGCCCGGGGTCATTAAATTCCACCAGCGTCATCATAACAAAATTAAAGGCTGCGTTTTCTCTGGCTGCCGAAGAGCCGGCAAGCATCTGGCGCTTGTAAACCAGGGCGCTTTCATAGCGATGATGACCATCTGCAATATATAATGCTTTATCTGCAAAATTATCGCATATCTCGCTAACAGCCTTCGGTTCATCAACCTGCCATACTTCGTGCCTTTCGCCGTTATCGTCTTTAGTGCTTATTAATATATTATCCGTTTTTTGCGATTCCAGTAGAGAGGCTAGACGCTTTTCCCTATCTTCATATAATGACATAATGGAGCTTGTGTTTGCTTTTATTGTTTCCAGTAGATTTATACGATCGCTCTTGGCTTCTGCCAGCGTTCCCTCATGAGGGCGTATAATATTCTTGTGCCATTCTTCAATCTTTACCCTTACTATCAAGCCACGCCTTCTGTATTCTTTTCCTTGACTGTTAAAATAATGGTCGTAGACGTATATTGCCGGTATTTTTGAGGTAATTAAAACCTTCTGTTCCAGCCATTGCTTCAGCTTATCCCCCGAACGGGTATATCTGTTATCTGTATCTGAATCCTGGGGTAACTTACGATTATATTCTATGCGAACAAAATTATATTTGCTACGCTGATAAAGCTCTTCCTCCAGTTGTGGGTTTATTATGTCATATGGAGGGCATATTATATCGGATAGGTTGCCAACCAGCGATTGGTTATAGTACACACCCCGAAAGGGTCTGATTTCAGCCATATTTATAAATCTCCAGTATTAAGTATTTTGCGCTAAAAGTCTTATTAAATCGTCTTCGTTTATCTGTTCTATATTCAGTTCCAGGGCACGTTTTAGCTTTGAACCCGGCTCTGCGCCAACCACAAGATAGTCTGTTTTACGGGTAACATCACTCTTGGCACTGCCTCCCAGGGCTCTTATTTTTGCTTCTGCTTCCTGCCTGGTCAGGCTGTTTAAACTGCCTGTTATAACAAATTCCCTGCCTGCCAGCGGCAATCTTTCGGCTCCGCTCCCCATCGGTTCCGGAGTTACACCTGCCATCTTTAGTTTATCAATTATTTTTTTATTCTCTTCATTTTTAAAGAAGGCTATAACGCTATCGGCAATCCTAGGACCTATCGTGTCAATAGGCATAAGCTCCTCTTTGTTTGCACCAGCTAGCCTTTCAAGGCTTTTAAACTGTTTTGCCAGTAATTCCGCCGTTTCCCCACCGACATGTCTTATGCCCAGTGAGTATATAAATCTTGCCAATGGCCTGCCTTTGCTTTTTTCAATAGCCTCAAGGATATTATCTACACTCTTGTCCGCCATCCTTTCAACATTTATAATTTCATCCCTCTTATTCCTTAGGTAATACAGGTCTGCAAAATCAGTTACAAGACCTTCATTTAAGAGTATTGCGCTCATCTTTTCGCCGATACCCCTGATATCCATAGCCCCCCTTGAAGCGAAATGTTCAATTCTTTGCTGTCTCTGCGCCGGGCAGGCGGCATTGGGGCAATAGTACATCACTTCACCTTCGGGTTTAAATATATCAAATTGGCATTGCGGGCATTTGCCTCTTGTTTTTTGCAGCAGACTGAATTCTT
>JBDRFC010000010.1:0-2875 GCA_043819155.1 Chloroflexota bacterium
TACCAGCTGGTTTCTATCCCTCGAGGATGCCAGGGAGAAGGTCGAGGCTTGGCGTCAAGATTACAATGAATGGAGGCCGCATAGCTCTCTTGACAGCTTAACCCCCAGGCAATACTTTGAAGAACAGGCAGGTCAAAAAACCCGATTCCTCTACTTTTGCCCTGTACAGTTTTGGGGTGAGGGGCAGGTCCAGGGCAACACCATGATAATAGCGAGACCTCTGTGGATAGAAAATTAATATTTAAGGAGTTCGATGAAAATCTACCACATTGCTTACGAACCCGAATTCAAGTCGCTTGATATCCATTTCTGGACAGAATGCAATCTGCACTGCCGTGCATGCTACACGGATTACGAAAAACTGGATTTCGGCTTGATTGATGACCCCATCACAGGAATAAACGGCAAACCGAAAGAGAGCCCACCAACCCGCTTCCTGTCTCTAGCAGATACTATAATGCTTCTCAAGGATATTGATATTAAGCGGGCTATCTTTATGGGTACCGAGCCCGCCCTCGACCCGGAATTACCGATAATGGCTGAAGCCCTGCATAATAAGTTCAATTGTTATAATATTATGCTTACCAATGGACTAAAGCTTATTGACCTTGAATATATCAACGAGGTCATTTTCAGCATAAAAGCCCTTTCGGAAGATCTTCACCGGGATTACACCGGCAAACCAAATAAAGCAATTCTTGGAAACTTCATCGCCATTTGTAAATTGGGTAAAAAATTACAGGCTGAAACGGTTCTCATCCCCAACTATATAGATAAATACGAAATCGAGCGCATTGCCGGGTTTATCGCCGATGTTGATATTAACGTCCCCTTGAGAATAGACGCCTATTTTCCGGTAGGCGATAATCTCTGGCGAGCGGCTACCGCCAGGGAGGTAGAAGCGGCAGCTGGGCTGGCAAAAAAGCATCTTAAAACGGTTAACTATCTGACGCTGGATATGAAAAGAATAGGTGAAAAACCGGTTAGGATATTCTAACAGTGGCGAAGTACATAAGAGAAGAACCTCAACCAGCTTTAGATAACCAACTCACTGAGAACTCGCTCTTTATTCTTAAGCAGAGGTATTTGAGGCGAAATAAAAAGGGTGAAGTAACTGAGACACCTGACGAAATGTTCCATCGCGTAGCCCAGGTGGTTGCCGGTGCTGAACTTTTTTACAGCCCCGGAGCAGATATCGGTGCATGGGAAAACAAATTCTACAAATTAATGGCTAATCTGGAATTCCTGCCCAACTCACCCACCCTGCTCAATGCCGGAAGAGAACAGGGGCAGCTATCAGCCTGTTTCATACTGCCGGTTAACGATTCGCCAGAGTCCATCTCCGATGCTATTAATAATGCTGCCACTATTCATAAGAGTGGCGGTGGTACCGGCTTCTCCTTTTCCAGCATAAGACCGAAGGGAGACACGGCCACCTCCAAAGCAAAGATCACTGGCGACTTGGTTTCACTTTTACATAGCTTTTCTACCGCCATTGGTGCCGTCAAACAAGGCGGCATACGTCAGGGCTGTAATATGGCGGTTCTCAGCGTCAACCACCCCGATATAATAAAATTTATAGTAGCCAAGGATAATCCAGACGTTTTGACCAATTTCTATCTTTCGGTTGCCGTTACCACCGAGTTTATGGAGGCGGTGAAAACCGCCTCTGAATATAACCTTATAAACCCACTTACCCAGCAGGCTGTAGGAAAGCTTAACGCCAAATATGTATTTGACAGGATTGTTGAGCAGACATGGAAAACGGGTGACCCGGGCATCGTATTTATTGACCGTATAGAGCGGGACAATCCCACCCCCCGGTTGGGCAAAATAGAAGGCGTCTGTGGTTGCGGAGAGCAGGTACTGCTGCCATATGAATCATCTAACCTTGGTTCAATAAATCTAGCCAGGATGATACGGATGAGAAATGGGATTACTGAAATTGATTACCCCCGGCTGTCCGATACAGTTAAAACGACCGCCAGATTTCTGGATAACGTTATTGACGTTAACAGGTTTCCTCTGTCCGAAACGGAGGAAGTGATAAAAAAGACGAGGAAAATAGGGCTGGGTGTTATGGGTTTTGCCGATATGCTTATTCGTCTTGGTATACCTTACGACTCAGAAAAGGCGGTTGAAGTAGCTGCCGAAGTTATGCAGTTTATAAACAATGAGGCGTATAGGACCTCGTCAGTGCTTGCCGAGGAGCGGGGCGCTTTCCCCGCTTTTAAAGACAGCATCTATAATATACTTGGTAGCCCGCCTCTCAGAAATGCATCGCGTACCACCATCGCCCCCACCGGCACGCTGAGTATAATAGCCGGCTGCTCAAGCGGTATTGAGCCCGCTTTTGCCATTGTCTTCGTGCGTAATCTTTTCGGAGGCGGCTGCTTACTTGAGGTAAATCCCTACTTTGAAGAAGCTGCTAAAAAAGGGGGGTTCTATTCAGATGAATTGATGAAAAGTCTTGCCTGCGGCAACCGGCTGAGCACCCTAAAGGATGTTCCGCGTAAAATCAAACGTATATTCGTCACCGCTCTCGAGGTAAAACCCGAATGGCATATACGGATACAATCTGCTTTCCAGAAGAGCACAGACAGCGCCGTATCTAAGACGATTAACCTGCCCGAAACAGATACACTAGAGGATATCGCTAAAATATATATGCTGGCTTATGGCGAAGGACTAAAAGGGATAACTATTTATCGTAACAATAGCCGCAAGTTACAGCCGCTAGCCAACAGCAAGGCGGGGCTTGAATTGATGTGCCAGAGGCTGTCAGTATAAACCAAAGCATCCGCCTTATCTATTTACCGCTATCTTTTTATCGCCATATCTTAATAGGCTGAAGAGTAGGAGTTCCGTTTGTTGT
>JBDRFC010000011.1:0-6442 GCA_043819155.1 Chloroflexota bacterium
CCCACCTGCCCTGCCACTTTTTTTCAATTTCTTGCGGATTGTAATCAGTTGTCATAACGTATACTTTTCCTTTCGGATTAGACTTAATTGTAACAACAAGACTAAAAGCACGCAACTGCGGGGAAATTTCTTATTCTAGAATCCCCCTAGCCCCCTTTCTTTAAGAAAGGGGGCTAGGGGGATGGATTTCAAAAGCCATATTTGCCACAAACCAGACCTAACTGCTATGATTAAGTAGTATTATGAATCCGATTCTGATAATAATTTCACTCAATGTAGGAATTGCCATAGCTACCGCTATATCACCGGGGCTGGTTTACGACCTAGGGCTATATTCACCAGCAGAGCTCTTTATTGACTATCCCTGGGGTATACTCACCAGTATGTTTGTCCATGATGGGTTATTTCACCTGTTCGCCAATATGATAACCCTTTACTTCTTCGGCAGCTTCCTCAATAGATTGATTGGCAGCAGTCGCTTGTTGCTGATTTACTTGGGTGGTGGTCTCATTGGTGGTGTTTTATTTGTGCTGCTGGGCACATTACTTAACCCGGATACACCGGCTCTGGCAGTTGGCGCTTCGGGGGCGGTATTTGCTTTGGGTGGGGCATTGGCGGTAATGGCTCCTAAGCTGAGGGTAATAATCTTCCCTATACCGGTACCGATGCCGCTATGGGTGGCAGTGGTTGGTATTTTTGTTATCCTGACGCTATTACCGATGCTGAGTGCATTCTCAAATATAGCCTGGCAGGCTCATCTAGGCGGATTTCTCTTCGGGCTTGTTACTGGCTATATCTTCAAAGGAAAGAGACGTAATTACGCCTAACCCCTGATAAGCTCTATTCTGCTTCCTTTTTCAACATCTCTTTCAGCCAGTCAATATCACGCCTCAGTTGTCGTTGCTTCTGGACGAGAATCAGCACGTAGGCAAATAACCCGACCCAGATTATGGCGAATGCGGCGAATAAATAACCAAGATTATCCATATTATTTACCTCCTTAATAATGCCTTCAACCCGTTCAGTTCGTCTTCATCCTGCTTCATCGCAAGTCTTTGCGCGAATAAAAGTAGATATACAGCTGTAAAAGTGGCGATAGAAATCATAAGAGTAGCTGTTACCCTTGGGTCCATCGCTTCAATTTGTGGGTGGGTGGTCCGCCATAAAAAGATAGTAATAACAACAATAGGCACGTCTATAAAACCGATAATGCCGATAACAGATGAAAAACGGGCGCGTTGCCCCTCTTCACTGATATAGGAACGAATTACAAAATAGGCGATATAAATCAACCACAGGATGAGCGATGAAGTAAGGCGTGAATCCCATGTCCACCAGACTCCCCACTCCGGTTTTGCCCAGATGGAGCCGGTAATCAGAAACAGGGTGGTGAAAACCAACCCTATCTCAGCCGAGGTACTGGCTATATCATCCCATTTTTTGTTGCGTTTTCTAAGGTACATAATACTGGCGATGAAAACAACAAAAAAAGCAAGGAAGGCTATCCATGCCAGTGGAACATGAAAATAGAAAATACGCTGGACCACGTTTGTTTCCAAGCCTGGCTCTGTATCGGGAGCAAAGATAAACACCATATACAGGGCAGCCAGCATTAATATAGTGCTTGCGCCAAGCAGTATCTTTGTTTTCATGGACCCCTCCTTGGTTTTATTCCTCTATTACAAAAGAAAATACAAGATACGATACTACAAGAAAGATTATATCAAAGGCGGCGATTATACCCAGCCAGGAGGATATACTACCCCAGGATTCGCCGCCCAGCACCAGCCCGGAAGCGCTGACGGCGGAAATAATTATAGGTGTAACTACAGGAAAAAAGAGAATGGGCAGTACCATCTCGCGCGCCTTCGTATTGACCGCCAGAGCAGAGAATAAGGTTCCGATGGTAACGAAACCAAGCGTGGTCAGCATCGTTATCGTTATCAACGGCAGGGAGATAACATTGACATTGAATAGCAGGGCGAAGACAGGCAGCACGATAGCTTCGATAAAAAGCATAAAGAACAGGCTGCCCAGCATCTTGCCCAGATAGATTGTCTCCCGGTTTACCGGGCACACCATCAGTCCTTCAAGGCAGTTATCCTCTTTCTCCTGGATGAAAGCGCGGTTCAGGCTTAACACCCCGGCAAAGGCGAAGGTCACCCACAGCATACCCGGAGTAAGTGAAATCATTGTCTGCTGGCTGCCGCTAAAGGCAAAATTGAAGATAACAATCACCAGAATGGCGAAGACAAGCACCGAGGAAATAATCTCCTTGGCTCTGGCTTCGGACAGGATATCCTTCCAGGCTATTACCAGCGCTTTACTCAGTGTTTTCATTCCCGGTTCCTGTACAATTCTGATAAGCCTTTTTAAGGCCAGCCAGGTCTAAATCCATACTCGGCTGCTGGTGGGCAATTTTCCCTTTGTTTAATATAATCAGGTTATCGCAGGCGTTAAGCCCCCGCTCCAGGCTGTGGCTGGTAAAGACGATGGTACGTTTTATCGTGCCGTCTTCTTTCAAAGCCCCCCATAGCATTGAGATTGCCTGCTGGTCAAGTCCTGTTTCTGGTTCGTCCAGTAAAATGATTGACGGTTTGTGCAGCAGGCAGCGGGCGATTGATAGCCGCTGCTGCATACCGCGGGAAAGGGTGCTTATCCTGTCGTGCAGCCGGGATTGCATACCCACCATAGAGATGACCTGGCAGATACGCTGCTTGAAGTCGGCAACATCGTACATACGGCAGTAGAAAAGCAGGTTTTCATAAGAGGTAAGGTTATTGTAAAGAAAGGTCTGGTGGGAAACTATGCCGATCTGTGAGCGTATATCCTCGGCGTTATGGTTAAGGTCTAAACCATTAATGTATACTTCACCGGCGGTGGGCTTCATTATACTGGCCAGTATTTTTATCAGGGTGGTTTTACCGGCGCCGTTGGGGCCGAATATAGCCAGCGTCTTACCAGTTTCTACCGTCAGGTCAATGCCACCTAGGGCAAGGTGATTGCTGAAAGACTTGGTGAGACCCCTTATCTCTATCGCTCGCTCTTTTGTGGCAGCCATCATTTCCATTTTATTCTACTTTTAAAAGCCTGCTAATGCAAACAGAGATACTTGAATGATTTTAGTGCCGGTTCATAAGTTATTTTGGCCGGTGTTGAGGCTATTCCTTGCGCCCGGGCCAGAAGGCGATTAAGCCGCCAAAGAGGAAAATGCCGCCGCCGATCCATATCCAGATGACCAGTGGATTAACTAGGGCAACCAGGCCAGCCTGTATAGCTTGGCTACCATCCGTCAGGGGAATAATATCCCAGCTTGCCAGAACAATATAAAGGTCTTCAGTCAGCGTGGAGCGGATGGCGACTTCGGATACCGGTTGCTCAAAGTTGTTGTGGAATATAACCTGCGGGAACATATTGCCGATGAAAATATCACCCTTATAGATATCCAGTTCGGCGGTGACTGTCATTCTGAGATCGTTGCCTTCGGGGATAAGGCTGTCAAAAGTAATGGTGTAGTCGTTTATGGTCATTGATTCCCCGGGCAGCAGCTCAGCTTCCCTTTCAATATCAAACAGTGATGAGCCGACAACGCCGATGGCTATCATGACGATGGCAATATGAACTATGAAGCCGCCGTAACGGCTCCTTTTTGCCACAAACAGGCTCCAGCACGCCCTGAGCCAGCTTGTAGCCTTCGCCCGGCTCAGGGTTGTTATCTCCCGGAACCACTGGGAGAATAAAGCTGAGATAACAAAGGTGCATATAAAGTAAATAAGCAGGGCATACCAGTGCCGCATACCGAAAGCCACCAGCGCTATAACCACCACCAGTGCCGCTATCACCGGCCACAGGATATTGAGCCTTAGTTTTTTTACGGGTATTTGCCGCCAGGTGAAGAGGACACATACTCCTGAAAGGAGGACTATAGCCAGCAAGAAGGGTATGGCGACCTGATTGTAATATGACGTAGCGACATTAATCTTCGTACCGCTTATTAACTCCGAAATAGTGGGGAAAATGGTTCCCCAGAAGATAACGAAGGTGGCGCCAGACAGCAGTATGTTGTTCAGCAGAAAAGCGCCTTCGCGTGACATAAGGGAGCCAATTTCGGTATCATCTTTTAAGTCCTTGCGGCGGTAGATGAGCAAAGCCAGCGAGCCGATAGAAGCGATGATAAGAAAGACAAGGAAAAAGGGACCGACGGCTGTTTCACCGAAGGTATGCACCGAACCGAGGATGTCGCTGCGGGTTATGAAGGTGCCGAAGATGGTCAGTATAAAGGTCAGTATTATAAGCGCCATGCTCCATAGCTTGAGCGCCCCTTTTCGCCCTTGAATCATGATAGAATGTATAAAAGCGGTTGCCAGTAGCCAGGGCATCAGCCCGGCGTTCTCCACCGGATCCCAGCCCCAGTAACCACCCCAGCCAAGCTCGGCGTAAGCCCACCAGGCGCCGATAAGATTACCTATTCCCAGCAGGAGCCAGCCCATTAGTGCCCATCTCTTTACTGCCGCCAGCCAGTCATTATTTAACCTGCGGGTAATAAGAGCGGCGATGGCAAAGGCGAAGGGGATGACAAAAATAGCAAAACCGGCAAGCAGAACCGGCGGGTGGAATATCATGCCCGGATTCTCGAGCAGGGGGTTAAGTCCAATGCCTTCAACAGGCACAAAATCCAGTTTATGGAAGGGATTCTGGGCAAAGATGAGGAGAAGGAGGAAAAATGCCTGGACTGCCATAACAATCATAGAGGCGTAGGGTACCAGTTCCTGCCCTCGTCTCCTCTTCCTGAGTACGACTACGGCGGCTGAGAGTGAAATAATCCAGCCCCAGAAAAACAATGAGCCGGCGTTGCCAGCCCATAGAGCGCTAATCAGGTAGGGCAGGGTCATATCACTGCTGGTATATTGGGCTACATACTCTATCTGAAACTGGTGGTTTATTAAAGCTATAACAAGGGTAGCTGTGGATATTGTGAATAATACTGCGGAGGCAAGGACGCTTCCCTTGGCACTGCCAAGTACTCTTGGGTGGTTACCGCGTGAAGTAAATATATAGGCGGCTATTGAGTATAGGCAAGCCACAAAGGCAAGAATCAGAGATATATAACCTATTTCTGCCATTTATTGTTTCCTAAAACAATCCTATTCCTCCGGAATATACTTTGAGCCGCATTTTATGATAATGGCTTCGGCTTCAAATATACCGGCGGTGTATTTACCTTCGACGACAACCTGATTACCAACCTTGAAAGTATCGGGAACAGCCCCATTATAGATTACTTGCAGGCTGGTTTCACTATCGCTCATATCCAGAATGGTAAACCGCACTTCAAGCCCGTCTTTCACCACGTCATCAGCCACGTTACCGCTGACCCGTACCGTTTGCCCGGTGATTGAGCTTGTTTCATCCAGGAGTTCACTGACCTCGTAATAATAGGTCAATCCGCCCATAAAACCAAGATACCCCAGGAAGATAAGGGCAACAATCAGGATAAGTCCACCAATAAGATATTTTTTCTTATTCAACAAAACTCACTCCTGAGATAATAGCTCAGTGTAATTATACAATAGTATAACACAATTTTTTAAGGTAGTTTTGGCTTCCAGGCTAAACTGTCTGAGCCCTCCATTAAAAAAGTTTGGGGGAGTAATAAGATGCTCCCCCAAACGGATTAACCAAACTTTTGCTTTTCTCTATTTTTGTTCAAATTCATGGCAGCCGCCATCAAGGCAGCTATCATTGGCACGGCCTTCATGGTCTTCGGTGTAAGGATAGGCCGCACCGGCTCCATGGCATACAAAACATAAACTAGTATCGGTTAAAGTTGGATGCCATTCAACAGATATATTTGGAGCTGTAGAAACAGGCGGCGTAGAAACAGGCGGTGTAGAAACAGGCGGTGTTGAAACAGGCGGTGTTGAAGTAGGCGGTGTTGAAGTAGGCGGTGTAGAAACAGGCGGAGTTGAAACAGGCGGTGTAGAAACAGGCGGAGTTGAAACAGGCGGTGTAGAAACAGGCGGTGTAGAAACAGGCGGTGTAGAAACAGGCGGTGTAGAAACAGGCGGAGTAGAAGTTGCCGGCGTTATTATTGTTTGTGTTGGGGTTGCTACAACGTGGCACCCCGGAGTCAAACAGTCTTCATTGGTAGGATTTGTGGGGTGAAAAATAGCAGGTAAAGCTATATCACCGCTTGCATGGCAGACAAGGCAGTTGGTAAATCCCCATCCCACATCATGAGGTATTGTGTTAACCCGGTCGCCCGGCACTGAAGTACGGCCACAAGCGGTCAAACCAAGAACTATGACTAATAATCCTGTAATAAGTAATAATACTGGTTTATTCTTCAATTTTTACTAGCCTCCTTATATCCAAGCAGCTTATAGCCCCGGCGCTTGCCTGTTTTCAGTTCTTCGTGCCAAACGGGATAATCTTCCTCTGC
>JBDRFC010000012.1:0-6652 GCA_043819155.1 Chloroflexota bacterium
AGAGTGCAGGACTTGGCATATTGCTCATAATTTAATAAAAGAAGGAAATATACCAGCACCTGTATCTGATATTTTAAGAATGGCTGAATTCCCTTGCAATGAAGATGAGGGAAGTAAATTATTAGAAGATTTAATGGATATATTTAACGAATTATCTAAACTATGCGATAGAAGCATATGGGTATTTGATATGCATCCATCAATTAAACCAGACTCTTTATTTAAGGAGTTAGATAGTTATATAAAAAAGGAAAATACTTAGATTGAATAAAACCAATAATATTATACCATCAAGCCAACCACTTTGGAGAAGAACCGGAATATTGGTAGTGGGTCAATTTGAAATCAAGGAGAATTAATAATGAGTGTTAAAGATAGTTATTATACTTGTTATGGTCGGCTTTTTTGTAGCCTCATTATTTTAGGCGATGCAAGGAAGCCAAACATCTGGCATTACTCTATATGAGCTTCTATCTCGTCTTCGTGAACAACGATTTCTTTTTTATTATCGCTGATTCGTATAGTGTAAATATAAAATACCTTCGTACCTGGGCGAATCCAGTAACAATCAACGATTTTCCCACTCTGGCCTATATATGCTTCTATGTCTGCATCCCTCGGGGATGCAGATTGGCCTTTCGCCGGTATTATTGTTACTCTCTGCCCTTTTTTGTATCTGGAGGCCATTGCGGTATCCATAATCAATATGTGTGGAATGATAATCTCAATGTTATGTACTTGTCAAGACCTTTATGTAATTATTTAGTATCGGGGGGGGTTTCTATTTAAAAGCTCGGCTTGAACCGTTATTTTTTGATGATGTGAATAGCCGTAGCTTTGAAGCTGGTGTAGATTTCCCTGCCGGCGGTTAATCCCAGCTCTTCTGCAGACCTCCTGGTAACAACGGCCAGCAGGGGGAAACCGCAGTATGCTTTTATGTGGAAGAGTGGTCCTATCCGGGTTGCCTCTACTATTTTGCCGTGGAACGTATT
Organism: Chloroflexota bacterium; assembly: GCA_043819155.1. Taxonomy (GTDB): domain Bacteria; phylum Chloroflexota; class Dehalococcoidia; order Dehalococcoidales. The sequence goes on from JBDRFC010000012.1 coordinate 993, forward strand.
TCTGGCACTGGTTATATCCTGAACCAGGGTGAGAGTTATATCCTCAGGTCTTATGAGTACATAAACTCTTTCACCGATGGCATAGTCGGAAATTGCCTGAATGTTGGTACCATTAACGTTTATGGTTGCCAGGTTATCATCCTTATCTGTTATTTCTCCATCCAGTATATTTTTAATGCCGACGAACTCGGCTACCTCTCTGCTTATCGGCGAGCTGAAGATATCGTCCGGGCTGCCCGTCTGTAAAAGTTTGCCGTTCATTAATACGCCTATTTTATTTGCCAAGTACTGCCCCTGGGACATGTCATGGGTAGCCATAACCACCGTTATCTTTTGCTCGGCGATAATATGCGCCAGCACCTCTTCTATTTTGTTTATAGAATTGGGGTCAAGGTTAGCTGTGGGTTCATCCAGTAGCAATACCTCTGGTTTTGTAGCCAGCGCCCGGGCGATGGCTACCCGCTGCGCTTCGCCGCCGGATAGTGTTCTAGCATTGCGGTTTTCATAATCAATTAAGCTAACCAAATTCAGGGCATCTTCTACTCTCTGCTTTATTTTTTCACTTTGTTCATGCCTCCACTTCAAGCCGCAGGCAACGTTGTCAAAGACACTCATATCAAATACCAAGGGCTTCTGCTGCACAAAAGACATTCGGCGGCGTATTTCAAGATAATGGCTATTTAGGCTGGTAACATTGATACCATCAAAGATAATGCTGCCTTCAGACGGCTTTTCCAGCAGGTTGAGGAGGCGGAGGAGGGTGGTTTTGCCGGCACCGGTAGGCCCAATCAGGGCAAATACATCGCCCGCATCTACCCTGAGGTTTATATCCTTAAGTATATGCTGCTGCCCGTATTTCTGCCCCAGGCTTAAAGATTCTATTATAGCCATTGTTACCTCTGCTGCAACCTATTGAGGGTCAGGTTTATCACAAGTGCTGTTAGTATCAATACTATGCCCAGCGCCAGCGCCAGCTCTATATCCCCTTTTGAAGTTTCAAGCGAAATGGCGGTAGTCAGGGTTCTGGTAAAGCCCTTTATGTTGCCACCGACCATAAGCGACAGCCCCACCTCAGCAATTGCCCGGCCGAAGCCCATTATTACCGCCGTTAATACGGCGTATCTGGCGTGTTTCAGGGTAATAATAGCTGCCTGCAAGCGGCTGGCGCCGAGGGAAATAGCCGTTTCTGATATGGCCTTATCCACGCCGTTTAGGGCGGCAATGATAAGCCCCAGCATTACCGGCGTTACCAGAATTACCTGACCTATTACCATAACCGCCGGTGTGAACATTAAGCTCAGCCCTCCCAGCGGCCCGCTATTGGAAAAGAGGACAAAGACGAATAGGCCGACGGCTACGGTGGGTATACTGTAAGACGTCTGTATTATATTTACAAGCAGCCTTTTACCGCGGAAGCGGGAAAAATGAATAAGGCTGCCCAGTGGCAGGCAGAGCAAAGCAGTGATACTACAGGAGGTGGCTGCAATTGCCAGCGACCTGCCGCTCACTTGCATAACCTCGGCATCGAAGGTCACTATTAGTTCTACTGCTCTGCCCAGTGCCTGCCATATTTCTTCCAATGTTTATAAATCCATTTCCTTATTAGGATGTAGGTTCATTACCGGCGCAAGGAGTGAACAGCTGCATTCCATATACCTCAACGCCGTATTCACCGATTAACTCCTGAATTTCGTCGGAGATAATAAAGTTTACCAGATTCTGTGCCATTTCGGCATTAATATTACTGTTTTGCTCCGGATTACCGGCAATTATTGAATAGACGTTAAGCAATATGTCGCCTTCGTCCACAATCGGCACCAGGTTTACATCTCCCTTGTAGGATAAGAAGGTTCCCATATCGGTAAGGGTGTAGCCCTCCATCTCGCTTGCCATAAGCAGGGTGGCCCCCATCCCTTTACCGCCTTCAACATACCAGCTTCCAGCGCTCTGAACATTAGCATATTCATAGCCGGCGCCTGCCCAGATAGCCTTTTCTTTGGAATGAGTCCCGGAATCGTCACCGCGTGATACGAAGGTTCCGGAACCCGTGTCGAACAGTTTCTTAAAGGCGTCTTCGGGAGACATTCCCTTAATACCGGCCGGGTCGCTCTCCGGCCCGACGATAAGAAAGTAGTTATAGGCAAAGGGTACACGCTCTAAACCGTAGCCTTCTTCAACATATGTCAGCTCCTGGCTCTTTGAGTGCACGGTGATGACATCCACATCTCCCCTCCTGCCATATTCAAGGGCAATACCGGTGCCGGCATAAAGAACATCCAGCTCTACATTATATTCATCTTCAAACATAGGTTCAAGGTAGCCCCAGAGGCCGGTATCATAGAGGCTGGTGGTGGTGGCTACCTGTAACCTGCCTTGCGGCTTAAGCGGGTCTGTTCCGGCATCGCTGCAACCAGCAAGTAAAGTAAAAAGCAACAGACTGCATACTAAAGATAAAATAAAATTCTTTCGCATTTCAACTCCTATCATATTTTTAACCGTCTTCTATATTGCTATTCAGCTGGTGGAGATCTGCCGTTAATGATAAAAGCAATCAAATCTGTCCTCCTTTCCAAACACGGGAGGCATCACTGTTTCCGGTGATACCCATAGCCCGCCTTCCATGGGAAGCCCTTTAGGAATAACGGGTCGGAAGTTTTAGTTTATAAATTACTCTATGAAATTTGTATCACCTGTTTCCGAGGTATCGTAGCCCCCTATCTCTGTTACGGCTTTCTTGAAGCTACGGCTCTTAATTATCTTTACAAGATATGATACCGGTTTTGATTTATATTTCTCCGCTGGCATTATAAGGTCATACCTTTCCCTGAAGAGAGGTATGAAATCAAGGTCACAGTTGTGGGCGGCGGCTTCAATGCCCAGACCAACATCCGCCTTGCCTTCGGCGATAGCAGTGGCAACAGCCAGGTGTGTATCAAGTTCGTTTCGGTAACCCTTTATTTCTTCTGGCAGTAATCCCAACTCGCGCAGTTTCAGGTCTAGTAGCACACGTGTCCCGGAGCCTTTCTGCCGGTTGACCATGATTATATCCGGGTGCCTTAAGTCTTCAAAATTCTTGATTTGCCCGGGATTGCCCCTCGGCAGCATAAATCCCTGTACTCTGTATGCCAAGTGGACAACAGCCACCCTGATACCGGGAAGAATGTGTTTTACGTAAGGATAGTTATATTCACCCGTTTCCTCATCCAGCAGGTGAATGCCAGCCAGGTCAGCCTCTCCCTGCTGAAGAGCAACAAGACCACCGAGGCTGCCGGCGCAGCCGACCTGTGCAATAAACATCCGGGTGCTTTTGTTTGAGATGGTTTATCAGCAGGGAGAGCGCTAGGTCATCGCTGCCGACGATAGAAATTGTGTTTGGGCTTGCGGTTTTTTCTGCACCCTGCCTATCCTGGCGCCAGCGAGCAAGGTGTATGGGCAAAACTGCCTCCAGTTCCTCCGGGGTATAGCCCAGGCTTAAGATATCAAGGATATCATTGCTTACCATATCCGACAGGTGCTTCTGGCGCAGCGCTAATATACGGGGATTATCTGCCCCGGTGGCTACTATAGTGCCTCCACCATGGCGGGACATAACCACCCCCTGCTGCTCCAGTTCCGAGTAAGCCCTTGACACCGTGCCTGGGTTAATATTTAGCTGTTGGGCGAGCTGCCTCACCGTCGGTAAATGTTCGCCTGGTTGAAGACTGCCTGTGGCAACCAGTTGTTTTACCTGCTCTACTATTTGTTGATAGAGCGGAGCCCTGTTAGTCCCACTGAGATATATATTTATCATGCTAATTTAATTGTATTAAATGAATTGATACAATTATTACAAATTAAAGAAAAAAAGTCAATATTTTTATAGTGAATTGGCTATTAAAATCCATTTACGATTGCCGTATGAAATTTTAATAAAAATTAAATATTAATTTTATAGCTATTTAATACTGCTGTTTTATGATGGAGTATGAGAGGCAGCTCCGGAGGAAAAAGAATTGATATATAACCTTTTATTTATTGGAACCACTACCGTCGGCTTGAAACGAACGGGAGTTACGGGTCTATCGGGAGAGGTTTTCACAGCGATGAATTACCTGAATCCTCATATGATAGTAGAAGAGCTGATTGGGTATAAGCCGGACCTGATTATACTGGGGGAAGAATCAATGATGGATAGCTTTGAGGCCTGTTGCCGGTTACGCCGGGTTATTGATACGCCTATTCTAATTATGGGCAGTATTCACCGCGACAGCGGCTGGAGCAGGGCGGTAAAGAGTGGGGCTGATTGCTACCTGGAAAAATCAGTAGCCTTTCCAGAATTGGTTGCCAGGATTAAGGCAATATTGCGTCGCTGTGAGTGGAATCTGGAGCAGGGATAATCTGTGGAGGTAAAAAAGATGATAAAAACTAAGAATAATGGCCATAATCTAGGAGCAATAATAAGGCAACATAGAATCATGGCTCAATTAACACTGGGTGAGCTGGCAACAAGATCAGGTGTATCCATATCACATCTTGGCCGCATAGAGAGGGGGGAGCGTTTTCCTTCGGCCCGTGTGCTGAGAAGTGTTGCAGAACCGCTGGATTTTAACGAGGATGAATTGTTTGCCTCGGCCGGTTATTTATCTCCCAGGTCTATAAAGCAGGCCGGAGTTATAGAAGATATAAGGAGCAAACAGCTGGACCCTGTTGTAGTCGGTATGCTTAAACGAGAACCTTATGAAGTACAGCGTGCGGTTATCGTTATCCTCGCCATGCTGAAGAGTTTTGCCAGGCAGACTGCCGGGTGTCCGTTGGGTATAGATTGTTATGCATCATGTTACTGGTGGCATGATGGTAGCTGTAATTATAAAGAAGGGATGAAAGCCGGATCAGGAGCTACGAGCTAAAATTGCTTGTCAGGGTAGCCTTTCAGGATAAGAAGAATAATGCTATGGGGAATGCAGATAACCACTCTCATCTACTGCAGAAGCTTACATTTCTTATTGGGTTCTGCGGCGGCATTGGCGGTATTCTTGTTGATCTGGACCATATTCTCAATGCGGCAACGGGGGGGCTTATTCCTTGGGCTCTGTTCCACGCGCCTGCTGTGGCCATGGCTCTTATTTGCCTCTGCACTGGGTGCTTTATCGCACTTGTTGGAGGATTACTCGGTGCACTGGTTTTAAATCCAGGGCAAAAACCTGAACAATCATCCCCTCTTATCTAATTTATATACCTCTGTTATCACACTAAAATACCCAAAAGACCATAAAAAACATTAAAAAACAGGAAAATATTTAATTATTCTAGAGTGCCTACTGGCATTATAATTGCTTTTATGGTACAATTGGCACTATAATAGCCGAAAGAAGGTTCTTGCCTTTAGATGAGGACTGCAATCGCTGAAATTAGTGCCACAGCTTTTGAGCTGCTACTGGAAAAGGTATATCAGGATAGCTCATATGATTTCCGCCAGTATCGGCGGAGTATGGTAATACGACGTCTTGACAGAAGACTCCAGGTGACAGGGAGCAGAACCTACCTGGATTACATGCGTTTTTTGGATAGACACCCCCAGGAATATCAGAGGTTAATAGATTATCTGACCATTCACGTCAGTAGCTTTTTCAGACATGAAAATAGGTTTGAGCAACTAGCTCAGTTGGTGTTGCCAGTTCGGC
>JBDRFC010000013.1:0-2601 GCA_043819155.1 Chloroflexota bacterium
GATGATGGCTGATGGCGAGGACTTCGAGTTTGCTGAGGCTTTCCATCGCGTGGAGATATGGCGGTAATTGACCCCTGCCCGCGGGCATAGGCTAAGATGATAGCCAGAGTACATCCCCGCAAAGGTCAGGATTATGAGGCCGGGAGGAGAAAGCGGCAAGCTCGTCTTTCTCCTTTTTTAATACCGTAGAATCGCCGTGGCCGGGGTATACCGGCGTGTCGTCCGGCAGCACAAAAATCCTTTCGGTTATGGACTTGATTATCTGCCTCAGAGCATCCGGCGACCTTGTCTTGCCCGGTCCCCCGGGGAAAATGGTATCTCCCGATAGCAGGTAACGGCCAACCTTGAAGCATAAACTGCCGAGGGTATGACCTGGTGTATGAAGTACCTCGAATTCAAGGTTTCCCACCGACACCGTATCACCGTTATTCAGCAGCATTTCCGGCGGTGATGACAGATTTCCCGCGTCCAGAGCATGGGCAACCAGAGGTACCTTCAGCCTGGAGCGCAGTTCGTCAAGGGCGACGACATGGTCCATATGATTGTGAGTCAGTAATATGTATTTTGGGTTGGTACCCTGTAGCCGATCCATGATTGTATCCGCCTCCCCCGGAGCGTCTATCAATGCACTATCCAGTGTTTTCAGGCAGACCACAATATAAGCATTGGTGCCGTAGGGGCTGAGTTCAAGTTTCTCAATCTGAATATCATCATCTTTGACCACGACAACCATTTTTATTCCCTCCCTGCAATTATGTAAGTAGCATAATGCTTTCCTTCGCAGTTTGTAGTATAATGCAATCAATGCGGAAAAATCTATTCTTATATCTGGCTTTAGCCTGCTTTGTCGGTCTTATAGCGGTGTTCGTGGTTGACGGTTATATCGGTGTCTATGATGCCGTTTATATAACCGCTGGCGAACAGACGTGGAAAGTAGAAGCCGACGTCTGGCAGCGCCAATATGCAACTTATGCTCCTGTGCCCATTGCCGAAACTATGCCCATAGAAGAAGGTAAAGGTAGTTATTACATGGGCGCTAACCGGGATGAGAAGATATCCTTCCGCTATGAAGTAGATAATCGTAAATTCTCAACCTATGAAGCTGATGTTGAGGTGTCGGTGTGGAAGAGTCAGGAAAAAGTGCGTGATTTGAAGTCCCAGAGAATGTCGATATCTGCCTTTGATAAAGGGGAACTGGAGTGGGTAGTAGATAACACCGAGATTCCCCCCGGGGATATTCTCCCGGAGCAAAGCTATCAGTACACTGTAAGCATAAAGAGGGGCGAAATAGAGCGAAGGATAATTGTATCCTTAAATCCTCTCACCTGGAGGTATTAGGAGCTTAACGAAGTATGCGGCTATATGTGTTATACGGCTTTGGAATTCTATTGTGCGTGGCCGGCATTGGCTATCTGGCAGCAGAATACATAAAATACATGTCAGAGATAGGGAAACTGGTTGCCCTACTGCTAACCGTAGGTATGCTTAGCTTCCTGGGCAAATACTTTCAAGAGCTGGGATGGTAGCTAGATGGGAATAGTAATTACAATAGCAACGTTTGCCATTCTAGGCTTTATTGGCTGGCTTATTTACCGGGCGGTAAGAGGAAAGCAGGTCAAAGCTCATCACGTTATCTACGGCATTGCCGTGATTACCGGTATTTTTACCTATGGCTTCTTTCTCAGCATGAATATACTGCAGCCAGTTAAGATATTGCTGAGCATTATTCTGGGGATAGTTTTAATTATTCTGGCAGCTCTCCTTCAGCGCCGCCAGGCAACCAAGCCTTAAGTTTATTTGATTTACTCCTCGCAGCGTCTTTTTAAGCCTTTACCACAGCCCTTTTAGCCCCAAAAAGCATTAAAGTTGAGCGTAGGGTTTTTATTGTGACCACCAGTGAGTTGAAATATATAACTTTTAAGACCGATATGGGCTGGGTGGGGATACTGGCTTCGTCAAGGGGATTGCTGGGCACCACCTTGCCCCGGCGCTCAGCTCAGGAAGCAAGGCAACAATTAGGCGATAGTTTAAATCAGGCTACCTGGGCTCCTTGTCTGTTTGATGACCTGACGGAACGCCTCAAGGCATACTTCAGCGGTCGTAAGGTGGCCTTCCCTGATGGGCTTGACCTGTCGGGGGCTACCCTCTTTCAGCGTGAAGTTTGGGAGGCAACCAGGCTCATCCCTTATGGGGAAACCAGGAGTTACCTCTGGGCGGCTAACCAGATTAATAGACCACGGGCAGCGCGGGCGGTGGGGCAGGCTCTCGGCAGGAATCCTTTGCCGATAATTGTCCCCTGTCACCGGGTGGTTGCCAGCGACGGCAGGCTCAGTGGCTTCAGCGGGGGAGTAGAGATGAAGAGATACCTTCTCTGGTTGGAAGCCTCAGCCAGTATCCGATAGCTGCTATCTTATGTCAAGTGCAGCAAAAATCCTAGCCCGGTTCACCAAATAGTTTAGCCCGGTATAGCCTTCGTTTTGCCTCAGAGACCCCTTTCATTTTCAGGTTTATGAAGTCCAGCTCGTATTGCTCAATCAGTCCTTCGGCAGCAAAGCTGAAGTACTTATCATTGCCGACTATGATATGGTCCAGGGCCCTGAT
>JBDRFC010000014.1:0-3433 GCA_043819155.1 Chloroflexota bacterium
CACCTCTACGCCGACACCTGGTAACTCCCTGTGGATTAGTTCAATGGTACGGACGAATTGGCTGGCACCGTCATCAGGCAGGTCATCCCGTGTTACAGAGGTGATGAAAACATAATTAATCTTAAGCCGTCTGGCTGCTTCGATGATATTAGCCGGCTCATCTGCATCGGGGGAATGGGGAAGTCCTTTCTCAACAGCACAAAAGCTGCAGTTGCGGGTGCATATGTTGCCCAGAATAAGGAAAGCGGCTCCACCGGGAAAGCACTGCGGCACATTAGGGCAGTGCCCGCTCTCGCAGATGGTATGCAGATTAAGGCCCTTTATAAGGGCGTCGGCACCCTGGTCTTCACCGGCTCGCGGTATCCTCTGATTAAACCACTTTGGCAGACTCTGCCCCATAGCTGTCTCCAATCACTTGTTCCGATGATATAGCTTCCAGTTCAACTTCGAATATATCGCAGAAGGTGTCCATGATGCATTGAAAAACATCATCAATAGCTACATCATAACCCAGCAGACGGCTGATAGAGGTGGCTTTCCTGCCCGCTAAACCACACAGGTTTATTACTTCAAAATCATTCAGGTCCGGGTTCACGTTAAGCGAAAGGCCATGCATGGTTATTCCTCGGCTCACCAGCAGTCCGATAGCGGCTATCTGCTCCCCGTCTTTCCAGATACCAGGGTGCTTAGACCACCTTACGGCGCTGATGCCAAAGTGTGCCAGGGTTTGTAACGCCACCTCTTCCAGACAATGCAGGTATTCACGTAGTCTGCCTACCCTGTGCCTGATATCCATAATCGGGTAAGCCACAATCTGCCCGGGACAGTGAAAAGTAGCCTCTCCGCCGCGGTCAGATGAATACAGGGAAATACCCCGTTGTTTCAGTTCGTCTTGTGTAACCAGTATATTATCCGAACTTGCGAAATGGCCCAGAGTTACCGTCGGCGGGTGTTCCAGCAAGAGCAGGATATCATTAATCCTGCCCTCGTGCCTGAGTGTAATCAGTCTGTGCTGAAGCTCCTGCGACTCTTTACAGGGAATCAACTCAAGATTACATACCCAGCAGTGTGTCATAGATCAAAACCAAACCTTTTAATTAATATACAATAGAGGGCATCAAAGAACCTTGGCATTGAGATCAGTATATTCTTGAGGTGTTAGAAGTTCAGCCCATTCCTCTGGCTTGCTTAACTCTATGGTAACCATCCAGCCACTGACATACGGATCATTGTTAACGGTAACTTCCGGGTCTGGCCATATCTCATTGTTTAATTGTAATACTGTACCGCTTACCGGTGAGATGAATTCAACATTCATTTTGGCTGCCTCACCCGATCCGAAAAATCCATCCTTTGTAAGGCTATGGCCTATTTCCGGGAGATATAATGTATAGATCTTGTCCATTAGCAGGGACATTTTGTCGGTAATACCCACGACCACGATATTTTCAGCAACAAGCTTAACCCACATATGCTCGGCAATATATTTACGATCGGTGGCGGTAAATGTAGTACAGCCCGGTACCGGTATCATCGGGGGTAGTTCTCCTGGTGTTATGTAAACAAAACCATCGGCAGGGGGAAGACTGGTAGTGGGGCTGGTCGTAACGGTTGTACTTGGTGTAGGGGTATTGGTTGTGGTACCCGCGGTGTTTGTATTTTCCGGGGAAGCACAGGCTGAATTAAGCGCCAGTGAGGCTATTGCCACCCCGCCCACAATCAGGCCGGCTTCTTTTAAAAAATGGCGTCTGCTTATGGGCTGTGCTTTTTGCCAGGTTCGCTCTTTACCCCGCTGTTTACCTGTTTTCTTGACAGACATATTATTGCCTCCTGGTTAGTTCAAATGCAGCTATCTTATATTAACTCCCTGCCATATAATCGTACTGGTTTTTTCAGTTTTTCACACCTATAATTGCATACCGGCATGTATTAATTTAACTTTACCGCTAAGTTCATTTGCGACAAAAGGTAAAAACCTACGCCAATAAGAAAAATACCGGATACAATGCGCAGCGGCTTGTCAATCTTAGCCATAATTTTTGTTGCCTTGCCCAAACCTACGCCAAGCATGATAGCCACCATAGGAAAGGTATAGCCTATGGCAAACAAACCAAGTATCAAGGCACCCTGCAATACCTCTCCGCGCAGTGTTGCCAATCCTAATATGACCGGAAGTTGTATAGGTGAGCAGGTGGCAGCACACCCGGCGGACGCAAGACCGGCGGTAAGTCCGATTACAGAAGCGCCAAGCAAACCATTCGGAACCTTCTCCGGAGCCAATTTAAATTCCGGAAGCCGAAAAGGCAGAATATCCAGTGATACAAAACCAATAAATATTGCTACAAGACCAACCGCTTTTAGCGCGTAAAAACCCAGTCTGCCGGTTAGGTCCTGTAAACTCCCACCGAAGTAACTCAGCAGAGCCCCAAGCAGCATAAGCGCACCTACCGAAGCTATGGTAAAGGCGCCGGCAGCCATAAATAATTGACGCCGTCCCCCTCCTTTGCTTGCACCTGTGTAACCTACAATAACCAGCATTGCGGGGACGGCACCGCACGCTGCTGTAGTGAAAGCGCTAGATAATCCAAAAAGAAACGCCGCGAGAAAGGCTATCAAACCAAACTGGTCACCCTTGAGGATTTCTGCGATCCAGTCTTCCATATTACTGTTCCTCCCCTATACTTTACGGGATAAATACAAAATTAAGATAGGTCTCGTAAATGTCAGTCAAGGTAATATCCTCACGAAGAGTCCACTGGTAGTCAGCTATATTATCATCGTGGTACTGCACGCGCACAAGCACGGTGGGGCCGGCGGCAGACTCATCTTTGGCCAATATATACACCCCGACATATATATTGTCCGTAGTTCGTATTTTATTTCCCGCTTCCATCGTAAGGGCGGTAACCGACTCATTTAAGGCATCGTCATTGCCCGGTGTTATCACAAGGACACATCTATTAGCTGAATCGAATGCCTCCTGGCGGTCCTCTATAAACTGGGGTGTAATCGTATTTACCGGTGGCGTGGTTGCCGGTGGTGTATTTGTTGGTGGAGGCTCTACTACCCTGGTATTTTCATAGGTTATAATGGAATTGGTGGCAATAACTATGGCCGCCAGCATAACAACTGTAAAAATAAGTGTTCGCCAGCGCTTATCACGCGGGAACCATTTGTCTAAAAGCGGAGATGATGCAGAAGCCTCTTGCTGGTTTCGGGGCTCAGATTCATCATGTTCGCTCATTTATTACTCCTTCTACCGTTGAGTGACCTGTCCGTATAATGCATACCACTTGTTAAGCTGGAGCTACCGGCATTATATCCTTTCTCCACTGCTCAATCAATACCTCAGGATTGACCCGGCATTCAACATTCTGTCCTCGCCTGGTCATTATGATAAGACCTGAATTAGACAATTCTTTAAGGTGATGGG
>JBDRFC010000015.1:0-5086 GCA_043819155.1 Chloroflexota bacterium
TCTTTCATGGTGAACTCACGTACCCTTACCAGCCCACCCCTGGGCCTGGGTTCGTCGCGAAACTTGGTTTGTATCTGGTAAAGCATTAGAGGCAGGTCGCGGTAGCTCTGCACATTATGGCTGACGAGTTCGGTGATAACTTCTTCATGGGTAGGGCCCAGAGCCAGCTGCCGCTGCCGGCGGTCAGAGAGGGTGAAAAGCCCCTTGCCAAAGGCGGCGTCTCTGCCTGTTTTCTGCCAAAGCTCAATCGGCTGGAGAACCGGCAGGCTAACTTCCTGACCACCGGCTTTGTTCATTTCGTCACGGACAATGCCCTCTATTTTTCTGAGTGCTCTTACTGCCAGCGGTAGGTAGGAATAGACGCCGGCGGTAAGCTGGCGTATCATACCGGCTCTCAACATCAGCCGGTGGTTGGCTGTATCTGCTTCAGCTGGGACTTCTCGTTGTGTCTTGCCGAACAACTTTGATAGACGCATTTGCTTTACTCAAACTCCTTTTTTGATATGGCGATGAAGACGACGGCTATTATACCGAAAATCTGTGCCGCAAGAATGGCACAGATAGCCCCTGCCAGCGCCAGCCCCCAGGTTCTTCTATGAAGAGCATAGATACCGCCTATTATCGCTACCGCGTTAATTATAATCAGCGGGATTGAAATAAAGCCGATGATGGTAAGCGGCATACCGCTTTGCCAGAATCCCACAGATTTTAAAACTTCATGGGCTATTTCGGCGCCGAAGGTGGCGCCAAAGGTAATCAGAAAGACGATAGCAATCAATCCCATGGCGCCGGCAACTATGCTTAAAACCCCGGCGGCTGCCGGCATCCATGTCTGGGGAGTTGCTTCACGGGTTTTGTCTGGCTGCTGTTCCAATTCTGTTATACCCCAGTAGTTATTTACAGAATTAAACCACATCAGGTGGAATTATGCCAGTTTAGCCAGCATTATAAATAAACAATAGCAGCCCTTCAACTAAACCACTTCCCGAGGGCAGGGTGGGTTGGGAAACAAGAATATAAGATGGCGGAGGGGTGTAGTGTCCCCCTTAATTCGACTTGGACTTATTATAAAGTTTGGTTTAACTATCCCCAGATTTTCTTCCCTAGATTTCTATACCATTTATCAGGAAATCTCCAAGATATCATCTTATCATCGTATCTGTAAAAACAGATTGTATAATTGCTATTTATCTTATCCAGTATATTTTTAAGAGAATGAGGGGGTTTGTAATAGTGAGTATCATCTTTTTCGGATATAGAGTTATATCTTTGTTTGGTTCATCCCAATTACCCAAGTAGCTAAGAGATAGTCTCCCCCAACTAGGGAAATCGAAATATTTATTGAGTGTTTCGCAAGATTCTTTATCTATGTCAAAATATACCCCTTTTATTTCTATTTCTTTGTCGCCACTGGTCATTACCAAATTGCATTCAACAGCGAACATTATAGCGTGGTTTTTTAATTCGATACACTTGTCTCTTACGTTAACTTTACCTTCACCTTTATGCATAAACCAAATGCAACAGACAGGATTTACTATCTTTATTCTTTCTCTCTTTGACCACCAAGCCCAATAGATAAAATTAGCTAATCCTAAAAAAGTTCCCGCTGCTCCCAGTAACAATTCAACTGACATTTAAAACCCCTCCACCTCCCGCATTAGTGCCTCAATGAAGTTTCCCTCATCAACCACACCGATTTTTTCACCTTTCTTGAACAATACGGCTCTGCCTTTGCCGCAGGCGATGCCGACATCGGCGTCCCTGGCTTCGCCTGGGCCGTTGACGACGCAGCCCATAACAGCCACCTTTATCGTTTTGTCAATCTTCGCAAGCTTCTCCTCCACTTCGGCGGCAAGCTTTACTATATCAACTTCGGCTCGGCCACAGGAGGGGCAGCTGACCAGCACCGGGCCATGCTGGCGCAGGTTAAGGCTCTTCAAAATTTCATAGGCGGCAATTGCCTCTTCCCTGGGGTGGGTGGAAAGCGATACGCGTATGGTATCACCGATGCCCATATAGAGCAGCGGGCTGATGCCGGCTACGCTGCGAATGATGCCGCTTCGGGGTGGACCGGCTTCAGTGATACCGATATGCAGAGGGTAGGGGATTTTTTCGGCGATATCGCTATATGCTTCGATAGTTGTCGGTACATCGAAGGCTTTAAGCGACACCTTTATTAAATCAAAATCCAGTTCTTCCAGAAATCTTATCTGCTCCATTGCTACCGCCACCATCTGCCGGGCGGTGGTTAATTCTGGATTAACCGTTTTGGGCAGACTGCCGGCATTAACACCGACGCGAATGGGGACGCCCCTTTCTTTGGCGGCTTTTACAATAGCGGAAACCTTATCCGGCTGGTTTATATTACCCGGATTGAGCCTCAGCCCGTCAACACCGGCAGAGATAGCCATTAAAGCCAAGCGGTAATCGAAGTGTATATCTGCAATTAGTGGTAGGGATATACCCTTTAAAATAGCCGGTAGAGCACGGGCGGCTTCATTATCCGGAACGGCGACACGTACAAGTTCACAGCCGCATTCCTCAAGCTCCTTAATCTGGCTGATTGTTGACATAACATCTCTGGTATCCGTCTTTGTCATTGACTGTACCACAATGGGGGTGCCGCCGCCTATGGTTACATTGCCGATTTTGATTGCTTTGGAGATGCGCCTCTGCATCATGGTATTATGCTCTCCCCGCTGACAATGCGTATTATATCCTGTAAAGTGAAAACCAGCATCAGCGCCATCAATATCATAAAGCCGATAAAGTGCACCAGCCCCTCCCTCTTGGGAGAGATACGTTTGCCGCGCCTCACCCATTCCAGCAGGATGAAGGCGATGCGTCCACCATCCAACGCCGGCAGCGGAAACAGGTTAAGAACACCCAGTATCAAACTGATGAAGGCGGCAAACTCCAGAAGTGGGGCAGCGCCGTATCTGGCGATCTCACCGGTTGCCTGCACGATGCCCACCGGTCCGTAGAAATCTGCCGGCACCGCACCCATTATAACGCCGACCATGCCGTTTTTATACAGTACGGCTGTCTCGTAAAGCCCGACGAATCCCTTAGGGATTGCTTCCCAGAAAGGGTAAGACTGGCGGATAACGGTCGTATTTATAGTTGTTATTGCCACCCCGATTGCCCCCTCGTCTTGCGGCGGTTTCCACCTGGGGACGAGCTTAAAGTTTTCGTTAGTGCCATCGCCGTGCTTTACTGCCAGTGTAATCTCACTCCCCAGGTTTAGCTGGATATAGCGCTGCAACTCATAGTTGTTGATAATCGGCTTATCATTAAGGCTGATTATGGTATCTTCCGGCACAATGCCGGCTATGGCAGCCGGGGAATCCAGGGCAACCTCTTCAACCAGAACATCGCCGGTTGTTATATCCTGGGGAATCATAAAGACAATCGAGAATAAGAGGAGCGCCAGCAATATATTCACAAGCGAACCGGCACCGATAACGAAAAGCCGTGTAAGGATGCTTCTTTTTGCTAATCCGCTGGGCACTTCGGGGTCCTCTTCACCGGCAAGCTTGTTAAAGCCGCCGAAGGGTATGGCATTCAGTGAATAGACTGTTTCGCCGCGTTTTATGGATAAAAGACGCGGTGGAAAACCAAGCCCGAACTCCTCCACCTTTACCTTTACTAGCTTGGCAGAGATAAAATGCCCCAGCTCATGGGCAAACAGAATAACCGAAATAACAGCGATGCCTATAAGTATATTAACTAGCATGGTTCGTCTCCCAGGGCAAGACGTATAGCTTTGTCTCTAGCCCAGGCATCTGCCGTATTTATATCCTTTATTGTCGGCTGTTCTATGAATATAGTTTCGTGTTGTTCCAGTACCTGCTTTGCAAGTTTGGCGATATCATTGAATTTGATACGACCGGACAGGAAAAGCTCTACGGCGATTTCATCGGCGGCACACAGCACTGCCGGCAGCGTGCCGCCTCTCCTACCGGCTTCTATAGCCAGCCTGAGGCAAGGGAAGTTATCCACGTTGGGTTGTTCAAAGTCGAGGTGACTGATAGCATCCCAGTCGAGCCGTGGCAATTGTGCGTTGGGCAGGCGTTCCGGGTAGGTAAGGGCATACTGGATAGGCAGGCGCATATCCGGGCAGCCCAGCTGGGCTTTTACCGACCCGTCGGCAAACTCGACCATAGAATGTATAATACTCTGTGGATGAATGAGGACGCTTATGTTTTCAAAGGGTATGTTGAATAACCAGTGGGCTTCTATAACCTCCAGCCCCTTGTTCATCAGGGTTGCCGAATCTATGGTAACCTTTTTGCCCATCCGCCACGATGGGTGTTTCAGGGCTTGTTCTGCGGTTACGCCTGCCAGTTGTGCCGCCGTATAACTACGGAATGGACCACCGGAGGCGGTCAGTATAATGTGGGTGGGTGGCGTCTTTTCGCCCTCAAGGCACTGCCAGACGGCGCTGTGCTCGCTGTCAACCGGCATAATGCGGGCGTTATTTGCCTTTGCCTCGGCCATTATAATCTGTCCGGCAGAAACAAGGGATTCCTTGTTCGCCAAGGCGATGTCCTTACCCGCCCTGACGGCAGCCAGCGTCGGCTCCAGCCCGAAGCCTCCGGGCGTGGCGATGACTACCATATCAACGTCTGGGTGAGTCGCCATTTCTTCCATTGTTAGGAACTGATAATCCTCAAATGCGGTGTCGGCTTTCTTATCCCAGTAATAGACGAACTGCGGGCTGAACTCTTCAGCCTGTTTTTTCAGCAGGGCGGTGTTGCCACCCCCCGCCAGCCCGACTATCTTGAACCTGCCGGGCAGGGAGCGGACAACTTCAAGGGTCTGCCGCCCTATGGAGCCGGTGCAGCCCAGCACCGCCAGTCTTTTTATTGTATCAGCCATGCCACATATTATCACACAGACAGGCGTAATTTGCCAGATTTGGGGGAGTTGTTTAATGGCAAGCCGCAACTGGAAGCACTATTGAAGAATAAAAGGCACACCTAGCCTTGGTAAAGTTCGCTTTTGGTTGAATTACCCCCTGCGCCATTATACACTCTACTTAACAAGAGTAGGGGGGTATTATTATGTGGCAGAGATTTCT
>JBDRFC010000016.1:0-7116 GCA_043819155.1 Chloroflexota bacterium
ATATCTACCTCTCGAGCGTCAGCAACCGCATGAATGAAGTAATGAAAGTGCTCACCATCTTTGCTGCTATCTTTATCCCGCTGACCTTTATCGCCGGTGTCTATGGCATGAATTTTTCTTTTATGCCCGAACTTTCCTGGCGTTGGAGCTATCCGGCAGCACTTTCATTTATGGCTCTGGTGGCGATGGTATTACTTTTTTACTTCAAGAAGAAAAGGTGGTTGTAATACAATAATATCTATAATTATTCATCTGGAAAAAGCCAGTTTATTCCCGATTGCCACCATCCGGCTTTTTTGTTTTTCATTATGCAATCCGAAGATATTATAAATAAAATAAAATCTCTGCATAATCCTGAGGCAGTAGCCGGCATGGCGCGCTTCGGTATCAACCCGGATAATAACTACGGCGTATCCGTAACAGAGTTGAGGAAGATGGCTAAGGAGATAGGAACCAACCACAATCTGGCTATGCAGCTCTGGCAATCCGGCATCCACGAAGCCCGAATAATGGCCTGCCTTATTGATGACCCAAAACTTGTTACCGAAGAGCAGATGCAGAATTGGGTAATGGACTTTGACTCATGGGATATCTGCGACCAGTGCTGCAGTAATCTTTTCCGCAAAACTGAATATGCCCGGCAGAAGGTTTTTGAATGGAGTTCCGTTGATGAAGAGTTCGTCAAGAGGGCTGGTTTCGTTCTTATGGCTGTTTTAGCAGTACACGATAAAAAAGCCGATGATTCACTTTTTGAGCATTTTTTACCCGTTATAAAAGCAGGGGCTGACGATGGCAGGAACTTCGTCAGAAAAGCGGTTAACTGGGCTTTAAGGCAGACTGGGAAGCGTAACCTGTATCTTAATTCCAGAGCTTTAGAAACCGCCAAGGAAATACAGCAGATTGATGCCATAAGTGCCAGATGGATAGCCTCTGATGCCATCAGGGAGCTTACCAGCCAGGCGGTGCAGGACAGGTTAAAGGCAAGAAATAATAAAAATGACAAAACCAAGAAACTATAAGACGGAAGCCATCATTATAAAGAAGACCAAGCTTGGGGAAGCAGACAGGATACTTACCTTTTATACGCCCCATCTGGGCAAGATTCAGGCAGTAGCCAAGGGTGTCAGGCGGCCGCGGAGTAAGATGTCGGGCCATCTGGAACTGCTTACCCACAGCCTGGTGCCGCTGGCAAGGGGTAAAAACCTGGATACGGTAACCGGCTGCCAGACAATAAACAGTTTTCTGGCGGTTAAGAGTGACCTTGAACTCAGCTCATATGCGCTCTATGTTATAGAACTGATAAACAAGTTTACCGAAGAAAACATTGAAAACTACCCGCTATTTAAATTGCTGCTTGAAACGCTGAAACAGTTAGAAAAGGGTAGCAATAACGAACTTGTTTTACGCTATTTCGAAATTCACCTGCTGAGCTATGTCGGCTATCGTCCACAGCTTCAGCATTGCGTTTTATGCCATTCACCCCTTAAGCAGGCTACCCTTTCATTCTCCCCGAAAGCCGGCGGTATGCTGTGCCCGGATTGTAATAATTCCCAACCCCTCACCTATAAGATTTCGCTAGATGGACTCAAACTCCTCAGGGTGCTACAGGAAAGTGATTATGAGATGGTCAATCAGCTTGAGGCAAAACCGCAATCTAATTATGAGATTGAATGGATGATTAGAAACTATATAAGATACCTGCTTGAAAGGGATGTAAAGTCTATCGCCTGGCTTGATACCATCAGGCGGCAAAACAGAGAAGGTAAAATTACTTTACTATAACCTCAGGATAAAATATAATAACCAGTGAAGATAAGCATGGCAGGTTAATGCCTCTTCAGTTTCTTTATTAATTCTTCAGGATAAAATACATGACATCAAGATTAGACCGAATTACCCAACAAAGAATGGATAAGCTTGAGCGTATTATGGGTCGTGGCATTGAACCCTACCCCCATAAATACAACCCGAGCCATACCACAGAGCAGGCAGTAGTTTTACTCAACCAGAAAATAAAACCAGCTAAATCATTATCAATCACCATCGCCGGCCGTGTTACAGCCCAACGCCGTATGGGTAAAATAGTTTTTCTTGATATACGCGATGGTTCCGGCAAGCTTCAGCTATATATCCACCGCGAGCAAGTCAGAGAGGCCGACCTTGAATTGTTAAAAGACCTTGATATCGGTGATTTCATCGGTGCCGGCGGTCATCTTTTCCTCACAAAAAGCGGAGAGCCGACCCTTGAAGTCGAGGCTTTAACCTGGCTGGCAAAATCCCTCAGACCTTTACCTGAAAAGTGGCATGGACTTCAGGATGTTGATGCCCGCCACCGCCAGCGCTACCTTGACCTTATAAGCAATCCAGAGGTCAAAGAGACCTTCAGGATTCGAAGCCAGGTTATTTCGGCTATAAGGAATTTCCTAAACGAGCAAGGTTTTCTGGAAGTAGAAACACCGGTGCTTCAGCCATCGGCAGGCGGTGCCCTGGCGCGTCCTTTTATTACCCATCATCATGCCCTGGACCATAACTTTTACCTGAGAATCGCTCTGGAGCTTTACCTTAAACGGCTTATCATCGGTGGTTTTGACAGGGTTTACGAGCTGGGCCGCATCTTCCGCAATGAAGGCATCTCCACCAAACACAATCCGGAGTTCACCATGCTTGAGGCCTACCAGGCTTATGCAGATTATAAGGATATTATGAACCTTTTTGAGGAAATGGCTTCTTCTATCATTTATAATATTTCCGGTAGCTACAAGGTTACCTTCGGAGAAAATACTATCGATTTCAAACCACCCTGGCCTCGTCTGGAATTGCGCCAGGCAGTGGCTGAGCATAGCGGTATAGATTTCGTCCAGTATCCTGATGCCGATTTGCTCAGGGTAAAAATGCGAGAGCTTGGGCTTGTTGTCGATCCCAATAAAAACTGGGCCAAACTGCTTGACGAACTTATCTCTGTTTATCTTGAACCAAAACTTATACAGCCTACCTTTATTATGGACTACCCGCTTTCAATGTCACCCCTGGCAAAGAAAAAGCCGGGGCATGAACGGGTGGTGGAACGCTTCGAAGCCTTTGCCGGCGGTATGGAGATTGCCAACGCCTTTACTGAGCTTAACGACCCTATAGAACAACGCAAGCGTTTCGTTACACAGCAAAAAGACCGGGGTAAAGATGAAGAGCAAGAGGTTATCGACGAAGACTTCCTGCTGGCTATGGAATACGGTATGCCGCCCACCGGCGGCTTGGGTGTCGGCATTGACCGCCTTGTAATGCTGTTTACCAACCAGCAATCCATCCGTGAAGTTATTCTATTTCCACACCATAAAGAAAAGGAATAGATATATCATGCTTGACCTGAAGTTTATACGCGAAAGCACAGAGCTTGTACGAAAGGCGGTAGCCAGCCGCCAGGACAACGCCTCTATTGATAATATTCTTGCACTTGATACTTCACGACGCCAGAAGCTGCTTGAACTTGAGGTTAAACGGCGTGAGCGCAAAGAGCTAGCCAAGGGCAAAAGAGCTGAAGCCGCTAATGAGGGGCGTGAATTACGTGAAGTAATAAGAAACCTTGAGGATGAATTAAGAGGCTTGGATTGCCAGCTTAATGACCTGCTATTGCGTGTTCCCAACATCCCCCAGCCCTCTGTGCCCATCGGTAAAAGCGAAGACGATAACATAGTGTTAAACACCTTCGGTGATTTGCCCGAATTTGATTTTCAGCCTTCTCCCCACTGGAAGCTTGGTGATGAACTTGGTATTATAGACTTTGAACGAGGGGCTAAACTCTCGGGTACCCGTTTCTATGTCCTCAAGGGTGCCGGCTCTCGCCTTCAACGAGCACTTATTGATTTTATGCTTGACCTCCATAGCAAAGAACATGGTTATCAGGAAATCTACCCGCCTTTTATGGTTAAACGTGAATGCATGGTCGGCTCCAGCAACCTGCCCAAGTTTGCCGATAACCTGTATCACGACGAAGAAGATGACCTGTGGTTCGTGCCGACGGCTGAGGTGCCGCTGACAAATATGCACCGCGATGAAATTATATCGCCAGGCATATTGCCCATTTATTATGTCGCCTATACTGCCTGCTTTCGCCGTGAAAAGATGTCTGCCGGCAAGGATACACGCGGTATAAAGCGAGGTCATCAGTTTGATAAAGTTGAGCTATACAAATTCACCGAGCCGGAAATCTCCAATGACGAGCTTGATAAGATGGTAAATGACGCCGTAAGTGTTTGCCGGAAACTGGGTTTGCCCTATCGGATTAAAGAACTATGCACTGCCGACCTGGGTTTCGCTTCTACTAAATCCTATGATATTGAAGTCTGGGCGCCCGGCTGCGGCGAGTGGCTTGAGGTAAGTTCCTGCTCCAACTGCGGCGATTTTCAGGCACGGCGAGCCAACATCCGCTACCGCCCCACCCCGGAAAGCAAGCCACAGTTCGTTCATACACTAAATGGCTCCGGGCTGGCGCTGCCGAGGATAGTCATCGCTATAATGGAAAATTACCAGCAAGCCGATGGCAGCATCATCATCCCCGATGTGTTGCAGAAATACATGGGGGAGAAGATTATTAAGTAAACCTACTCACTCGGAAAGGACACGCCGGCAAATTTATCCACCCCGGCGGCTTCTAAAGCTACATACTCACCGGCATCGCTTCGCTGGTACATACCCGGCGCCGTTATTGATTTAAGCAAGCCAACGAACTTTCCCATTTGCGAAGATATAATTTCATTTTCATGCCTCTGGCTGGTAGAGAAGGTGAAGACGCCGTTGACACAGCTTGATTGGGCGCACATATTAACCAGCCCATCATAGGGAACCGTTGTTTTCAGCCCGACAATAAGCTTCCAGATACCTTTTCTCAGCCTGTTAACATATTCCAGATTTTCTATGGCATCCTTAAGGTTTTCCACATTCAGTGTTCCTTTTACCTGTATCACAATGCGCACCGCCTCCGGGTTTACGACCACTATATTCTCTGACATAAACAGCGGGCCATATTCAGCCGCACTGTAGACTATAATATCGCATTCACGGCTGGCTTCTCCTGTATCGGACAGAATTACGCCCCGTCTAACGGCAAAGGATGCCGATATGCTTTCCCTTATGGCATCCCTTATTATCGCTTCGTAATAGTCGCCTATAATCTGTGGGTCCTTCAACAAGGAGCGGATTATATCCCTCTGCACCAGTAACTTCTCCTGCACCCTCTTATAATACTTTTCCATAGAAACCTCCTTGCGATTTAAGATTTATTATCGCATAGATATTTTAGCTAGATATAAGTATAATATCTATGCCACTGGCATCGGAGGGGTGTCCGAGCGGTCTATGGTGACGGTCTTGAAAACCGTTGTCCCTGCAAGGGGACCGTGGGTTCGAATCCCACCCCCTCCGCCATCAATTTAATTTAACCGATACCTCATTTAAGGTAGTATATCCCAGAAGGTTTAACCTGTATCCTTCCACATATGGCTTAACAAGCACATAACTCTTCCCGTGCCACAGGGGCAGGCAAGCGGCATCATTGACAATTATCTGCTCTGCCTGCCTGTATAGCTCAAGGCTTTCCTCTTTATTTTGCTCCTGGCTCGCCATCTTCAATAGTGAATCCACTTCCTGGTTACAATATTCGCCAACATTGTATTCAGAGCCGCCGGCGAAAAGCACTTCAAGGAAATTCTGCGGGTGGGGATAATCGGCACTCCAGCCCCAGTAGAACACCTCGTCCTTCTCCTGCATAAGCTCGTACAGATATACCTCCGGTTCCAGCTGCCTCACCTCTACTTCCACCCCCAGATTAATGCGCCACTCGTTTATTATAGCTTCCAATTCTGATGCTATTAGCCCTCCCCATCCTCCGGTGGTTATAGTTATCGGCGGCAGATTTGATACACTGCCATATTTCGAGGCGGCAATCAGTTTATTGGCAAGCCCTACATCGTATTCAAGCCCTAGTAAATATTCATTATAGCCCGGTATACCGGGAGGCAGGATACCATCAGCCCGGTTCATTGTATCCTTGTAAATCAACGAAACCAATTTATCCTTATCTATAGCCATAGAAAAGGCACGGCGTATATCAACATCATCAAAGGGTGGTTTCTGGCAGTTAAAACCAAGGTAAGTCAGGCTAAGTTCGGGGAATATCTCAAGTTGGGTATATAAATCACCATTGGTATCCGTTACTTTATCAATATAAGCCAAGCTTACCTGCCCGACATCAATCTGCCCCGTCTCATATAAATCCATAGACCTGCCAGCCCATAAATGAAAGTTAATCATATCAACGCCGCAAAAGCTGCTTGTCGGATCATAGTATTCATTTCTCTCCAGCACCAGCAGGCTATTTTCATCCCACTGCTTCAACTTAAACGGTCCAGTTCCATCCGGGTTACACCACCAACCTCCACCGGTTTCAACATTATCTTTGTTCACCACGAAGGCAGTGGCATACGTCAGTTTATACAGGAAATACGACCTGGGCTCATTTATGGTTACTCTCAGGGTATGGTCATCAACAACCTCTATACCACTAATATTTTCTTTCTCTCCTGCCAGCACCTCCCCTACACCGACAATATCACCAAGATAGGTGGCGGCTGTTTGAGAGCCCGTAGCCGGCTGGCAAGCACGCTCCCATGAATATTTAAAATCCTCTGCCTTTACCATCTTGCCACTGTGGAAACGGACATCATTTCTAAGATAAAAGGTATATATTCTGCCGTCATTGCTTATATTCCAATCCCCGGCAATATCCGGCACTATTTCCATATCATCATTGAAGCGAACCAGGCCCCCGAATATCTGAATAACATAAGATATTGAGGTGGCATCGCCAATAGTCGCCGGGTCCAGCGAATACGGATCTATACCATACAGATTTATTTCTTCACTTACTTCTGTAATTGTAGTCGTAGTATCAGACGTCGTGGTTGTTTCTGGTTGGTCTGCCCCATTAATACAACCGGGTAGGCGCAATACCAGTAATACACATACAAGTATTAACGAAACAATTGCTAATTTCAGTCTTTTCATCTTTTACTTCTTAAAACAAGCCTTCTCTTTTCAGACTAAGATAGCCGTTATCAGTGATAA
>JBDRFC010000017.1:0-13834 GCA_043819155.1 Chloroflexota bacterium
CAATGCTCACCGGCAACATCGGCAAACCCGGCAGCGGCGTCAATCCGCTGCGGGGACAAAACAACGTGCAGGGCGCCTGCGATATGGGTTCTCTGCCCAATGTATGCTCCGGTTACCAAAAGGTAACTGATCCGGCAGTAAGGCAGAAGTTTGAAACCGCCTGGGGTATCAAGCTGCCAACTGAGGACGGGCTATCCATCACCGAGATGTTTGGCAACATATTGCAGGGTAAGATTAAGGCTCTATATCTTATCGGCGAAAACCCGATGCTAAGCGACCCCGACGCAAACCACGTACGAGAGGCTCTTTCCAGGCTGGAGTTCTTTGTCGCCCAGGATATTTTTATGAATGAGACGGCTGATCTGGCACATGTGGTGCTTCCCGGAGCTTCGTTTGCCGAAAGGGACGGCACATTTACAAATACAGAGCGCCGCGTGCAGCGGGTGAGAAAGGCAATCGAACCGATAGGCAACTCCAGGGCTGACTGGCTGATTACATGCCAGATTGCACAGCGGATGGGGGCTAAGGGCTTTGATTTTGAACACCCGTCTCAGATTATGGACGAGATTGCCGAACTGACGCCAAGTTACGGCGGCATTTCCTACGAACGCCTTGAGAAGGGAGGCTTGCAGTGGCCCTGCCCCACAGCACAGCACCCGGGAACACAGATTCTTCACACACAGCAGTTCGCCCGCGGCAAGGGCAGGTTTATGCCCCTGGAATACAAGCCGCCGGCAGAGCTACCCGACGATGATTACCCGCTGATGCTTACAACTGGGCGCAGCCCTTTTCAATTCCATACCGGCACAATGAGCCGCAAGGTAGCCGGTCTTAATATGTTTAAGGGCGAAGAGGAGGTAGAGATAAACCCCGATGACGCCGAGAGATTATCCCTCAATAATGGCGACCTGGTAAGGGTAATATCACGACGCGGGAATATAACCGCCAAGATAAAGACGACCGATGTTTCGCCGCCGGGGGTTGTATTTATGACCTTCCACTTCGCCGAAAGCCCGACAAATATCCTGACAAATCCAGTTCTTGACCCGGTATCCAAAATACCTGAGCTAAAGGTATGCAGTATAAGAATCGAAAAGGTATAATATTATATATAGAATAACCAGCTATGCAGCATATAGGCGTTGATATAATAGAGATAGCCCGCATTAAGAAGGCGGTTGACCGCTGGGGACAGGATTTCCTGAAAAGGATTTATACAGAGCCTGAGCTGGCGCTTTATGCTAAAAACTCCCCCTCGCTGGCAGCCAGGTTCTCAGGCAAGGAAGCGGTAATAAAAACGCTTAACTCCCATGGTATAGGCTTAAAGGAAATAGAGATTCTCCCTGATTCAAACGGCAAACCAATGGTCAGGCTTTATGGAAAAGCGCAGCATCAGGCAAAAGATAAGGGTTTTACAAGCCTTGATATCAGCCTGTCTCATTGCCGGGAGTATGCCGTTGCCTGCGCCATCGGCGAAACAAAAAGCTGATTCTTTTTATTTACCAGAAGCAGCTATACTCCAGGTTTGCCCCTTCAATTTATGCTATATACGTGCTAAAATTAGGGTGTAAATTGCACCTGCCAGGAGGATTAATATGTCGGGACATTCCAAGTGGTCTTCAATAAAGCACCAGAAGGGGGTGACTGATGCCCGGCGGGGCAAGGTGTTCACAAAATTGACCCGGGAGATAATCCTTGCCGTCCGCGAGCATGGGAGTAATCAGGAGACAAACTATCACCTGCGCCTAGCTATACAGAAAGCAAAGGACAACAATATGCCCTCGGATAATATAGAGCGGGCAATAAAGCGAGGCGAGGGTACTCTTGATGGAGTTATACTTTCAGAAATTGTCCTTGAGGGTTATGGGCCCGGCGGTGCGGCTATCCTCGTAGAGGCGCTAAGTGATAACCGCAACCGCACCGTACAGGAAGTAAGGAGCACATTTTCGCGCAGCGGAGGCAGCCTAGGGGAAAGCGGCAGCGTCACCTGGCTTTTCGGCCAGAAGGGATTGATTACGGTAGAGGTCGGCAATGAGGATATTGATGAACTGTCTCTGCAGGCCATAGATGCCGGCGCCGAGGATGTCATCCCCCAATCAGGCTATGTGGAGATTTACGCAAAGCCCGAAGAGATGGAGGCAATCAGGAAAGCCTTAGAACAAAAAAATATAAACGTCTACTCGGCGGAACTGGCAAAGATACCCAAGACAACAATTCAGCTTGACGAGCATGCCGCCATACAGGTTCTTAAGCTGCTGGATAAGCTGGAGGAACTGGATGATACACGCAGTGTCTGCAGCAACGTTGATTTCCCGGACGAGGTGCTTGAAAAATATAAGGCTCAAGAGTAAGCTACCGAATTATGAGGATTTTAGGCATTGACCCGGGCACACTGGTAGTGGGTTACGGCATTATAGACAGCCAGGCTGACGATATGACCTTGGTTTGCTATAACGCACTGACCTGCTCACAGCGTTATCCGATTGCAGAGCGCCTTAGCCATTTCTTTAATAAGCTTTCCGAGGTTATTACTAAATATCAACCGGATGTTGTAGCCGTAGAGCAACCCTTTGTCGCCAAGAATGTCAGGACGGCACTGGCGATAGGCAAAGCCCAGGCGGTGGCTATACTGGCAGCCAGCCAGCAGGGAATCCCGACCTACGAGTACAGCCCGGCACAAATCAAGAGGGTTGTTGCCAACTATGGAGCCAGCTCTAAGGAGCAGATTCAGGAGATGGTCCGCCTGCAATTAGGATTAAATCAGGTGCCTCAGCCAAACGACGCCGCCGATGCTCTGGCGGTGGCTATCTGCCATTTAAGAGAGACACATCTTCAGGAAATAATGGCACAGCAAGGAAAAGAAAGATGATAGCCAGCCTTAAGGGCAAACTGGAATCGCTGGGTGGAAACTTTGCTATTGTTAATGTTGGCGGTATAGGCTTTCAGGTATTTATGCCCACCCCCACCCTCAGCGAACTGGGCAGCATCGGTGGTGATGTAAAGCTGTACACGCACCTGCACCTACGGGAGGATAACGCCACATTATACGGCTTCGCCTCAACCAGCCAGCTGGAGTTATTCAAAACACTTATAAACGTCTCCGGCCTAGGGCCCAGAATGGCGCTGGCAATGCTATCAGCGATGGATACCGAGCAGCTCGTTATGGCTATCGCCAGCGGTAATGCCGAACTGTTGACTGGCATTCCGGGCATCGGCAAGAAGATGGCCAGCCGGCTGGTACTGGAGCTTAAAGATAAGATAGGCACCGGCTTGGTATCAGCCCCGATGGCTGAACTGGCGCAGGAGAACGCCGATGTTCTAACCGCTCTGACAACCCTGGGTTATTCTGCCAGTGAAGCCACCCGCGCCCTCGCCAGCCTACCTCGTGACCAGAAGCTCAACCTCGAGGACAGAGTAAAGCTGGCGCTGGCTTATTTTGGTAACCAATAGAATCTTTATAAAGAGGTAGCAGATGAAAATAAACGAATCTCTTTTCAACGAATACAAGGTCCTAACAAACAGATACATAGCCGCCAGCAAGCACCTTAGGGAGTTGCTACCCCGCTTCACCCAATTACCCCAGACAGATAAAGTGCCGAACAGCAAGACGTGTAAAGAACTGCTGCGCGAGCTTGATAAGATTGAGGAGGAAATTGAGACCACCCTTACCAGACTGCGTAGCATCCGCCACCGGCTGCTGGAGCTGATATAACAGGGCTGGGGATAATCAATTCCAATACGGAAAGAAAAGAAGAGGAAGATTTTTTAAATTAGTCTTTTAGCTCTACCCTACCCGCCTCACTCACCCCACCCTCTTTAAGGTTGCCCAGTTTTATGTTGCCCATTCTTACCCGTTTTAGCTCAAGAACGGGGTGCCCCAGGGCTTCGAACATACGCCTTACCTGGTGTTTTTTGCCTTCGTGGATGGTGATGCTGTAGTTATAATCGACGGATTTTAGCTTCTTGACCACAGCCGGTGAAGTTTTGCCGTCATCAAGCTTGATTCCATTCTCCAGCCTGCTAATTTCAGCTGATTTAAGCTCACCCTTTACAAGAACCACATACTCCTTATCATGCTCAAAGCGGGGATGGGTGAGGCGGTTGGCGAGATCGCCGTCATTGGTTAGCAATATAAGCCCGGTACTATCTTTATCCAGCCTCCCCACCGGGTAAAGCCGCAGGTGGCGGTACTTTTGTGGCAAAAGGCTAATGACAGTACGCCTGCCGCGCTCATCTTTAAGCGTAGAAAGCACACCTTTTGGCTTGTTAAGCACAAGATATACGAACTGCTGCGGTTTTATGTCAATCTGCCTGCCATCCAGCGAAATGCGGTCTTTTTCCAGCTCTACGGGATGATTGAAGCCGGTTACAACATCGCCGTTAACAGCTACCCTGCCCTCTTTTATGGCTGCGGATATCTTCCTGCGAGAGCCGGTGCCAGCCTGAGTCAATACTTTGAGAAGCGATTGCTTTTCCATATCCTTATTATAGCCTGTCCGGGTTGGAAGTAACCAGCATTAAAGCTATACTATGAATATGCCGCAGTTTGAAATAGTATCCGACTTCGGTTTAACCGGCGACCAGCCGCAGGCGGTGGATAAGCTTGTAGCGGGCTTGAACGACGGCTATAAAGGGCAGACGTTACTGGGCGTTACCGGCAGCGGCAAGACATTTACAATGGCTAACGTCATCGCCCGGGTGCAAAAACCAACACTGGTTATCAGCCACAACAAGACGCTGGCTGCCCAGCTCTACTCCGAGTTCAAGGAGTTCTTCCCGGATAATTCCGTCGAGTATTTTGTCAGCTATTATGACTACTACCAGCCGGAAGCCTATATACCCCGCACAGATACCTATATTGAAAAGGAAGTGGACATAAACGAGGAGATTGACAAGCTGCGCCACGCCTCCACCCGTGCCCTTTTTGAAAGACGTGATGTGGTTATAGTTGCCTCCGTATCCTGCATCTATGGCCTGGGTGAACCGGAAGAATACCGCAGTTTCGTGCTGAGTCTTAAAAAGGGAGGGGATTACAGGCGGGATGAAGTCTTACGCAAACTGATTGATATGCAGTATGAGAGAAACGATATTGACTTTACCCGCGGCAGGTTCCGCATCCGCGGCGATACCCTTGAAATACAGCCGTCTTATGAAGAAATAGCCACCAGAATAGAGTTCTTCGGTGATGAGATTGAGCGAATAGTAAGGATAGACCCGCTTACCGGCGAGTTTTTAGGTGAACTTGATACAACAGATATATACCCGGCGAAGCACTTTGTAACCTCGCAGGAAAAGCTGGTGCTAGCTGTCGAAAACATCAAACAGGAGCTGGCAGAACGCCTCGCCGAGCTAAAAAAACAGGGCAAGCTGCTGGAAGCCGCCCGTCTGGAGCAGCGCACAAACTATGATTTAGAGATGCTTGTGGAAGCCGGCTACTGTAATGGCGTCGAGAATTACTCCCGCCACCTGGCAAACCGTGCAGCGGGTAGCCCGCCATACACACTGCTGGACTATTTCCCGGATGATTTCCTGCTTATAATCGACGAATCCCATATGACGCTACCCCAGATTCGCGGTATGTATAAGGGGGACCGCTCTCGCAAGGAAACGCTGGTGGATTACGGCTTTCGCCTGCCCTCGGCGCTGGATAACCGCCCGCTTAACTTCGAGGAATTCAACAAGCGTATAAACAAGGTAATCTATACATCGGCAACACCATCGGAATATGAATATAAGCACAGCCAGCAGGTTGTGGAACAACTTGTGCGCCCCACCGGTCTGCTTGAGCCGACAATCGAGGTCAAACCGACAAAGGGGCAGGTTGACGACCTTATACACCAGATAAAGCTGCGCGTAGACAAAAGAGAACGCTGCCTTGTAACCACTCTTACAAAAAGATTGGCGGAGCAGCTGGCTGACTACCTTATTGAGACGGGCATAAAGACCCACTACCTGCACTCCGAAATCGATACCTTTAAGCGGGTGGAGATACTGCGCGACCTTCGCCTGGGTATTTATGATGTCGTCGTCGGCATTAATCTATTAAGAGAGGGACTCGACCTGCCGGAGGTAAGCCTGGTGGCTATCCTTGACGCCGATAAGGAAGGCTTCCTCAGGTCAGAATGGGCATTAATTCAAACAATGGGCAGGGCCTCCCGCCACATCGACGGCAGTGTTATTATGTATGCCGATAAAATTACAGGTTCTATGGAAAGAGCAATAGCGGAAACAAAACGCCGCCGCAAGATTCAGGAGGCTTATAATAGAGAGCATGGCATCACACCACGGGGGATAAAAAAGGCGATAAAGGATATTACACAGCGGGTAAAGGCAGTCGCCGAAACCAGAACAGATTACGTTGCTATCCCGGAAACAAGAGAGGATATAGCCCGGCTGGCCAAAGAGCTGGAGAAGCAGATGAAGGCAGCGGCTAAAAATCTTGAGTTTGAGAAGGCGGCACTATTGCGAGACCGTATAGTAGAACTGCGCCGTGAACTAACAACATCGGGGTTACCGGAATGAGCAATGACGATAATAACGTAGAGACCCGGCAGGAACGGCGTGAGAAAAAGCTGAAGAAAAAGAGGGAGCGTTTGCCCAAGCATGGCAAAAACCTGATAAAGATATACCGTGATGCGATACTAAAGAGGTTAAGAGGGAAAGGGGAATAGTAAAAAGCCATAAGGGATGATAGAATAGGGATTAAATTACCAGGAGGAGACTATTTTGAAAAAGGAAAGTGATATGAAAGAACGCCTTCACGAGCAAATTACCGCAGAAATGAAACAGGGCACACGCACGGATACGATTGTCGTCATTATGGCAATCTTCCTCAACTTGCTTTTTCTGGGTATCAATTCCGGTGTTGCCAGCGCCATACGTCAATATGACTATAGCATGTCTGGCATAGAGACGATAAGCACCAATGTTACCGCAGTGATTATAATGGTCATTCTCCTCCTCGTGATAATAGCCATCAATTTCTTTGTCCTGCGCATCCTATCAAGGGGCAAGGAAAGAAGAGTCAAGCTGATGGCAGGGCTTATGAAGATGTACCAAGAAGAGGGTATGGAGCAGTATTATGACTCTTCCGTTGATAAGGGATACGAAGCCAGATACAATCTCTTCAGCGCCGTTGTCGTTTCCCTGGGGGCGGTGGCTGTTCTGGTGCCGATACTGGTTTCTTCTATGAGTTGTTAGTAAGATGATTCGGTGGGGTGTTGGAGGAAGAATTAAAAATGACCTTAAAATTTGATGAAATTGGTTATTGGTCAGAGATAAAGCTAGACATTATTAAACGATATGCTAGCGAATACTCGAAAATTATGTCTAAACAGCACCCAAGAATAAGGCATCATGTTTATATTGACGCCTTCGCTGGCTCTGGTAAAAATATATCGAAAACAACTAGAAATATTGTTTCTGGAAGCCCAGAAATTGCTTTAAATATTCAGCCGCCTTTTAAAGAGTTTTATTTTATTGACATAGATTGCGAAAAAGTTGCAAACCTTAAAAAACTTGCCTCAGGACGACCAGAAGTTAATGTATTAGAAGGCGATTGTAATTTAAGATTACTAGAAGAGGTATTCCCCCAAATTAACTACAGAGATTTCCGTAGAGGACTTTGCTTACTCGACCCTTATGGATTAGATTTAAAATGGGAAGTGATTAAGAAGGCGGGGAATATGCAAAGTATTGAAATTTTTCTTAATTTCCCAGTTATGGCTATGAATCGAAGTGTTCTATGGACAAAAAATACATCAGGAATAGCACAAGATGATATCGCAAGAATGGATGCGTTTTGGGGAGATAATTCATGGAGAGAAGTAGTGTATTCACCAATAATAGATATGTTTGGAGATACACATAATATAAAGGAGCCCAATAAAGCTATTGCTATGGTTTTTAGGGATAGATTAAAAGATGTAGCAGGATTTAAAAATGTACCAGAACCGTTGCCAATGCGAAATACTACAAATTCCACCATGTATTATCTCTTTTTTGCTTCCCAAAACGATACTGATAATAGAATTGTAAATCATATTTTTAACAAATACCGAAATCAGGGATTATAGAATGGCATTGTCGTCAACAATTGAATGGACTGAATCCACCTGGAATCCGTTAACTGGTTGTACCAAGATTAGCTCAGGTTGTGCTAACTGCTATGCTGAAAGAATGGCATTAAGGCTAAAGGCAATGGGTAATCCAAATTATTCTAACGGATTTACCATCACTATGCACGAAGATGCATTGGAACTCCCACTTAGATGGAAAAAGCCACAAACTATATTTGTTAATTCTATGAGCGACTTATTCCATGAAGATATCCCTGATGAATTTATATTTCGTGTTTTTGATTCTATGCGCCAAGCTGATTGGCATTGTTTTCAAATTCTTACCAAAAGAGCGGAAAGATTAGAAGAGCTTAGCCCTAAACTCCCATGGAATCAAAACATATGGGTGGGGGTTACGGTAGAAGAACAAATCTATGACTATCGCATTGAGCATCTTCGAAGAACTAATGCAAAAGTTAAATTTCTATCACTGGAACCACTTCTTAGCCCAATTTTAAATCTTAACCTAGAGAATATAGATTGGGTAATCGTAGGTGGCGAATCTGGCCCAAAAGCCAGACCTATGCAGAAATCTTGGGTAATCGATATTCACAACCAATGTCAGGACAACAAAGTGCCCTTCTTCTTTAAACAATGGGGAGGCGTAAATAAAAAGAAAGCGGGAAGAGAACTTAATGGTCGTACTTGGAATGAAATGCCATTACCTTCCCCTTGTGCTATATAGACCTAAACCTCCGCCCCACCGTCATCAATAACCTTGCCCATCTCCTCCTCAAGCTGCTCCATCAGGCGGGCGGCGCGGGGGTAGCCGATGTGAAGCTTCCGCTGCAAATAAGATGTGGATATATTTGTGTGCTCCTCGGCAAGCTGCTTGGCAGACTCCAGCAGCGGGTCTGTAGGATAGTCACCCCTCATGGCAGTGGTTATCGGCGGCACCATTTCTTCAATCCTCAACTGCCCGGATGCTTCCTCCGGCTTCTGGCTGCTCCAGAAATAGACGAGCCTCTCCACCTCCGGGTCGGAAACGAAACACCCCTGTAAACGTTTGGGCTTGCCGGCTTCTGTCGGCATATAGAGCATATCGCCCCGCCCCAGCAGCTTCTCGGCGCCGCCGAAATCAAGTATGGTGCGCGAATCCACCTGAGAGGTTACGGCAAAGCTGATACGGGTGGGGAAGTTAGCCTTGATTAACCCTGTAACCACATCCACCGATGGCCGCTGGGTGGCAACCACCAGATGAATGCCGACTGCCCGGGCAAGCTGCGCCAGCCGGCACAGAATATGCTCTACCTCATCGAAGCCAGCCATCATCAGGTCAGCCAGCTCATCTATTATCAGTACCAGGTTGGGCATTTTTTCGCTGCCCTGCCTGGTCTTATTATAGCCGTCTATATTACGCGTACCGGCATCAGCCAGCTTCTTATAGCGTTTATCCATCTCATGGTTGAGCCAGCGCATCGTGTTCAGCGCTTTCGGGGTATCAACGATTACCGGTGTCGCCAGGTGAGGCAGGCTATTAAACTGAGCCAGTTCAACCCGTTTGGGGTCAATCATAATAAGCTTTGTATCAAAGGGCGTGTTGTACATCAACAGGCAGCAGATAACTGCATTCAGACAGACCGTCTTACCACTTCCAGTAGCGCCGGCGATGAGCAGGTGGGGCATCTTTGCCAAATCTCCGGATATAGCCTCCCCACCGGCGCCCTGCCCCAGTGCCAGAGCCAGGCTGGAGCGCGCCAGAATCTTCTGGAAGGAACTGCTCTCTATTACCCCACGCAAACTGACGATGCTGAATGACGTATTCGGTACTTCTATACCGACTATCGGCTTGCCCGGCACCGGGGCTTCAATTCTTATTGTCGGTGCCGACAAGGCAAGAGCCAGGTCGTTTGCCAGTGAAGCTATCTTATCTACCTTAACCCTGGTGCGGGATATTTCTTCCTCTTTGTCACTAACATCGCCATTTTCGTCTCTTTGTTTTACCTTCTTCGTCCTTATATCCCAGCCAGGCTCAACACCGAA
Organism: Chloroflexota bacterium; assembly: GCA_043819155.1. Lineage (GTDB taxonomy): Bacteria > Chloroflexota > Dehalococcoidia > Dehalococcoidales. The sequence continues at coordinate 10,101 of JBDRFC010000017.1, forward strand.
CTGAGTGACCGTCGGCCCCGCATTTATCTGCACCACTTTAGCATTTACGCCGTAGCTGGCAAGGGCATCCTCAATCAATTTGGCTCTTTGGATGTTATCAGCCTGCCCGAACTCAATCTCTTTGCTCTTATCCAGAATATCAATCGGCGGCAGTCTCCAGCCGTCAACAGTTACCAGGGAGGGTGATTCCCCGTATTTCCGCCATACCTCCTGAGCCACCTGCTTCAGGTCCGGCTGCGCCTGAGAAACAGCAGATTCGGTAGCTTTAGTGGCTGTCGGCTCTTTAAGTGGAACTTCCGGAGGCACCAGCACTGGTGGCGGTATTATCTTCTTTGCCGGAGATTCTTTATCAGGGGTTGGTTTTGCAAACTGCGCTTGAATAGCCGGCAGTTCTTCTCTTTCTTTCCTGGCAGGGGGAGGGGGCATCTTAAACAGATTAACCAGCCAGAAGAAGAATGCTACCAGGGCTCGCCAGCACAGCCGGGGCATTAGCAGAATAATTCCCAGTACAAATAAGCCCAGCACTCTGAGGACACCAAGCGGTACACTCCCGCCGATGAGGGTTTCGCCAAAACGACCACCCAGCTCAAAAAGAGCCAGTATTCCCCAGATAGCAAAGAGTAATGCAGCCGCCCCCAGCCACTTGTTCCACTGGTATAGCTTCCAGCGTACTATAAAATCCGCCAGCTGCCGGCGGAATATGATACCTAGTATAAAGATAACCGCCAGGGCGATAAGAACCAGACCCCAGCCCAGAAGACCGATGGTGCTTTCGGCAATATCATCAATCCACGAAGATATTGCTTCCCACTGCCAGAAGAGCAGCGTCAGGATAATGACCAGCAGTATAAAACGCCTTAGCCACGGTGATGCCAGAAAGCGAAAGAAACCGCCCATATCAAACCCGCTTCCTTTCTTTGCCTTCGGTTTTTCATTGTTACCCCTGGATTTAATTTTTTTCTTTCTTTCTTTCTTCTTAACCATAAGAATCTATACCTTCACCATTACCGGCAGAATCATAGGCCGGCGCTTTGTATGCTCATAATAGAAACGATTCAGTTCATCCCTTACCTTGCTATCGGCAAAGCCCCATTCGGCGGTATGACGACTTCCGTGGTCCAGGATTTTGGCTACCAGGTCACGGCTCTCTTCCAGCATATCCTTTGATTCGTTTACATCAACGAATCCACGTGAAACAATATCAGGGCGGCCGATAAGCTTTCCCGTCTGCTTGTTTACGGCGATAATAACGACAACGATACCATCCCGTGATAACATCCTTCTATTGCGCAGAATAATACCGCCGACATCACCGACGCTGAGCCCATCGACATACACATTACCAGTGCTGACCTTACCCGTCACCTTACCCCATTCGGGGTTCAACTCAAGTACATCACCATCTTCAAGAACAAAGGTATTTTCCACCGGGATACCCACTGATTGTGCCAGCCTAGCATGGAGGTTAAGGTGGCGGTATTCGCCATGCACCGGCACAAAGAACTTCGGCTTAACCAGCCTCAGCAGCAGTTTTAACTCCTCCTGACTGGCATGTCCGTGAACATGGGTCTGTGCTATTCTGCCATAATAGACATCGGCGCCCTGCTTGAACAGGCTGTCTATAGTGCGGTTAATAAGCGATTCATTGCCCGGTATGGGCGATGCCGAATAGACGACGGTATCGCCCTTGACTATATTCACCTGGCGATGGTCGCGGTTGGCGATGCGCACCAACCCCGATGTCGGCTCTCCCTGGCTGCCGGTGGTAATAATAACAGTCTTCTCATGCGGCATATTGCGCAACTCATCAATGCGGGCTAAAACACCATCCGGTATCTTTAGATACCCCAGCTCCGTTGCTATTTTTACCGTATCGCTCATACTTCGCCCGGTTATAAAAACGCGGCGCTGGTGGCGTGCAGCAGCGTTGATTATCTGCTGCACGCGCGATACCAGCGAAGCAAAGGTGGTAATAATAATCCTGCCCGGCGCACTGGTCATAATCTGGTTCAGCGCTTCATCAACCACCTTTTCCGATGGCGTATAGCCGGGCAGCTCGGCATATGTTGAATCGGAGAGGAGTAGCAGCACTCCCTGCGCCCCCATTTGCGCCAGCCGGGAAAGGTCTGTCGGCACGCCGTTAACCGGGGTGTGGTCCAGCTTAAAATCGCCGCTGTGTATTATAGTCCCCACCGGCGTCTGTATAATCAGGCCGACGGCATCCGGTATGCTGTGGCAGACAGGATAGAATTCTATCTTGAACCTACCCAGACTGAACTGGCTGCCGGGGTTTATAACATTGAGTTTCGCCTGCGCCAGAGCCTTGCGTTCCTTCAGCTTGCCCGAAATAAGCCCTTTAGCCAGCTTGGTGCAATATACAGGCACATTAAGCTGGAGCAAGACATAGGGCAAAGCACCGATATGATCTTCGTGGGCGTGGGTGATAACTATACCGCGTATCTTTTCCCGTTTCTCCAGTAAATAACTGATATCGGGGATTACGAGGTCAATGCCCAGCATCTCTTCATTGGGAAACATCAATCCGGAATCAATAACGATAATGTCATCACCGAACTCAATCGCCATCATATTCTTGCCGATTTCACCCAACCCGCCAAGGGGTATTATCTTTAGTATCTGTTTAGCCATTTTTTATTTAAACCTCAAACATATTCATTTGTTTTATTTCCGGTTCCTTTTCAGCTTCAGGCGTATTCTTCACCTGTGCTAAAAGCTGTGGGATTTTAAGCATATCGGTTTTTATCGTTTCGCGCAGGCTCTGCTGATGCAGGGCTGCCGCCGGATGGTACATTGCATAATAGATTATACCGTCATGTTTTTCGGCGGTACCATGAATCTTGCCGATGCTTTTCTGTGGAAAGAATAAAGCCATGGAAAAACGCCCCAGTGTGACAATAATCTGCGGGCGGATAAGCTCAACCTGACGTTCCAGCCATGGGCGACAGGCCATTATCTCCTGGGGCAAGGGATCACGGTTTTTCTGCGGCCGGCACTTGATTACATTGGCAATATAAACCTGCTGCCGTTTCAGATCAATCAAGCCTAACAGTTCTTCTAGAAACTTGCCCGCCGGGCCGACAAAAGGCCTTCCCTGCTGATCTTCATGCCAGCCGGGGGCTTCACCGATGAACATGATATCAGCATCCTCAACCCCTTCCCCCGGCACTACACTATTCCTGTATCGGGCAAGCTCACATTTCTGGCATTGCCTTATTTTTTCATGTAGCTCACTCAGCGCTGACATCTTAACATTTTGCATCGACAGGTGATTCAAAAACCAGTCTTTGCATCATAATAACACCGCGAAATACACCAAGTCAATTTATATTTCTTATATTCCCACCGATGACTATAAATTCTGTATGTGATAGAATATAGGGCAAAATAATGGCTGGCAATAACCTTATAGTAGTTTTTCATGAATAAGACCGCTTATATTATTATACCCACCTATAATGAGCACGATAACATAACAACACTGGTCCAGAGGCTTGCTAAAGCCCTTGCCAGCTACACCTATGAAATAGTTTTTATAGATGACAACAGTAACGACGGCACCGCCGAGCTGGCAGAATCGCTGAAAGACGAGCATCCTATCAAGGTAATCGTCCGCAAGAATAAACGGGGGTTGGCTTCGGCCGTCGTTGATGGCTTATCTCACGCTTCCGGCAGCATCGTAGCCGTAATGGATGCCGATTTGCAACACCCGCCAG
>JBDRFC010000018.1:0-30081 GCA_043819155.1 Chloroflexota bacterium
AAGGTATTGATTGAGGAGTGGAGGAGGGAATATAATCAGGTACGTCCACATAGCTCCTTGGGTTATAGACCTCCGGCTCCTGAGGCTATAATACCGGTAACTCTAACTTAACAAGTGGTACACCTTATGGGGGCAGGTCAAAAGTTCTTTCAAGCATCTTTTTTACTAATGAAATTCATCAATAACTTAATTTCTAATTATTTGGAGGTAGATAAATGGATATCTGGAAATATTATGATATAACTCATAAGAAACACTCAAACTGTAATCCCATAAGCAAAGAAAAACTTGACGGGCTATTTTCATTATTGAATTTAAAACCAAGTTCTAAGGTATTAGATATGGCTTGTGGTAAAGGGGAACCTTTTATAAGGTTAGCTGAATTATTCAATATTTCTGGTATTGGAATAGATATTTCACCTTATTTTATAAAGTATTGTAAAGATGAGAAAGACAAAAGAGCTCCTAACTCTAATATTGAATTCTTGGAAATGGATGGCGCAAAGTACAAACCTGATGGAAATGGAATATATGATCTTTCTATGTGTATTGGCGCTAGCTGGATTTATGATGGTTTTAAGGGAACAGTAGAGGCACTAAAGAAGATGACGAAGCCAGGAGGACTTATTATCGTTGGAGAACCTTACTGGTTAAAAGAGCCAAGCTGCGAGCATCTTAAAATGCGTGGGATTAAAAAAGAAGAGTTTAACTCCCATTCTAATAATATTGATGTTGGTGAAAAAGAAGGATTGTATTGTATATATACTCTTGTAAGCAACCGTGATGATTGGGATCATTATGAAACTCTACAATGGTGGACAACAATGGATTACGTAACAGATAATCCGAATGATCCAGATAATCCTGAATTACTAAAAAGAGTAAAGGAAGCAAAAACAGAATATCTATTATATGGTAGGGATACTTTTGGTTGGGCGATATATGTTTTTAAGAGACAATAATCAGTATTTAGCTTATATTCGAATCATAGCTGAGAGAAAGAGCTAGAAACAAATATATGAGAATACATCCTATGAATATAAAGCAGAGGCTGTAAAATAGATATTTAGATAAACTACCTTTGGCCTATTATAATAAAGAAAATTTTACTTTTCCTAATTCCTTTAAAAATTGGTTCGAAATTTCGCAACCCGGGCCAGCCAGAAAAAATAGCGCGGCGCATTCGTCTAGCGGCCTAGGACACCGCCCTCTCAAGGCGGAGAGCACAAGTTCAAAACCCGCCGCTGCCACTTTTTTTGTTTTCTTCACTTCTATTAACTAAAAATATTCATCTGTATAGGCCCGTAAATATATTGACAGCCATTTTACCCGTATTTATAATCAAATTATAAGTAACTAGTTATCCGCTACTCATATATCAAAGGAGGTTTATAATGTCACAAGATAAAAAGGCTTACACAACTGGTTTCGGCTCACCAATCGATAACGACCAGAATTCAAAAACAGCTGGTAATCCAGGCCCTATCATTTTGCAGGACACGCATTTATTAGAAAAGTTGGGGCATTTTGACCGTGAACGAATCCCCGAACGTGTCGTGCATGCCAAAGGCGCAGGAGCTCACGGTTACTTCGAGGTTACTGCCGATGTGACCAAATATACAAGGGCAAAGTTCTTATCGGAGATTGGGAAGCGAACTGAAGTCTTTGCTCGCTTTTCTACCGTAGGTGGTGAGAAAGGTTCGGCAGATGCGGAAAGAGATCCTCGAGGCTTTGCTCTTAAATTCTACACCGAAGAAGGAAATTATGACATGACGGGTAACAATACCCCCGTCTTCTTCATTCGTGATCCGTTGAAGTTTCCAGATTTTATTCATACACAGAAACGCCATCCGGGCACCAACCTTAAGGATGCTGACATGTTCTGGGATTTCCTTTCGCTGACTCCAGAATCAATCCATCAGGTCACCATTCTCTTTTCCGACCGGGGGATACCCAAAACTTTTCGTAACATGAATGGTTATAGCAGTCATACGTTTAAACGGTATAACGAAAAAGGCGAATATTACTGGGTAAAATACCACTTCAAGACAGAGCAGGGCATTCAAAATCTTACCCGTGACGAAGCTACCGAAATGAAAGGGAAGGACCCGGATCATGCGACACGTGATCTCTTCACGGCTATTGAAAAGGGAGAATATCCTTCCTGGCGTCTTGAAATGCAGATAATGACACCTGAACAAGCCGAGAAATATCGCTTTGATCCATTTGACGTCACCAAGGTCTGGTTCCATGCCGATTACCCACCAATAACAATAGGCCGCATGGTACTTAACCAAAACCCGAAAAACTATTTTGCAGAGGTAGAACAGGCCGCTTTCTCTCCGGCGAATTTCGTCCCTGGTATTGCCGCATCACCGGATAAATTGCTACAAGGTCGGCTCTTCTCTTATCACGATACACACCTCCATCGCCTGGGGCCAAACTACCAACTGCTGCCTATTAACCGCCCGAAGAATGCCGTTAACTACTACCAGCGTGATGGTGCCATGGCTTATGGAGATAATAGTGGTAACGCACCAAACTATTACCCCAACAGCTTCGGTGGCCCTGAACCGCAGCCAGAGGTCGCTGAGCCATCATTTGATGTTTCCGGGCAAGCAGCCCGTCAACCTTATACTCATCCCAATGATGATTTCTTCCAAGCCGGTGAACTCTATCGCCATGTGATGACAGATAAGGATCGAGGGCACCTGGTTGGCAATATCACATCACATTTATACAATGCCCGGAAGAGAATTCAACTACGGCAAACAGCTATTTTCTATAAAGCGGACGTTGAATATGGTCGGCGAGTAGCTGAGGGGCTGGGATTAGATATCAGCGAAGTCGAACGGTTAGCCAGTATGTCTCAAGAGGAGCGGGCTAAAGCTACTGCCAAATAGACATCATCTTTGATATACTAAAATTTTAACTAGGATTTTGATTCTACTACCATTGGTCGCAGGTTCGAATCCCGCCGTTGCCACTTTTTTAATTAAAGGATAACCTCGGAAAAGATACCTACTTCCCCTCGGCTTCCTTCTCCATTTTATCAAGCCGAGTGTAATAATCTGGGAACTCATTAAGATGGGCTAAGGCTATTTTCCCTGTCATAATAGGGTCATCATTGGTTACATTAGTAGATGGATCTACCAGGCCATGCTCAAGCTCTATGTCTAGCCCCATGCGATATTGTTCAACATCATATTTACTCCAATCAATACCTAGTTTCTCCCCGATTTTCTTGGCTTCTTCTGTGGTAAAGCTTTTTTTAATTGTCATTGTTTCCCCCTTTTAAAATGCTCTGTATTTTAACTTTATTATAGCGTATATTCGATACTCCCCTATTGACAGACTATTATAGGCATAATATTTCTACTTTCATTTGCTAAGACCTCCTTAATGGTTATTAATGAAAGTAGAAATATTAGACAAAATAGCTGCCTTAGTTACTGCTGCATTTGGTCTTGTTGCAGCTCTAGCGTGGAATGGGGCAATACAAGCAATATTCAAGGAGATTTTTGGTGCATCAGATACCTTATGGGCCATGATAGTATACGCTGTTATAGTAACTGTTATTGCTGTTCTTGTTACTATTTGGATAGCCCGTTCTGTTAAAAATGCTAAGGGGTAAATGTAATATACATCCTTTAATTAAATATAATATTACCTCGTAAAACCTATCCGGGTAATTAATTGCCTGCTAATAAGTTATTTTTCGGGTTATCTACTTCTTTCCATTAACCTTTCTTCTTGTATAGAAGATAGGTACCAGAAAGAGTGCCGCCAGCTAGGAAACAACCATGGCCACCCACATCACCGATGCTACGTGAGTATGAATAAGCAAAGGTGAAAAGAAAAGGGCGGATAAGCCAATTGCCAGGCCAAAGGCATTAGCCAGTACCGGCCGTGAAACGCTCTTCAAAGCTGAATCAACCGATTCCACCCGGTTGCCACCCTGTTTGCGGAAGTAATATATACCTGAAATCAGGTGAATGGAGTAATCGACGCCGACGCCGATAGCGATAGCCGATAAGGTAGCAGTCATGATATTCAGGTTAAAACCGGTTATCGCCAGCATTCCCATTATAGCAAGTATGGTTATAGCTATAGGCAACAGACCGGCAAGGGCGGCACCGATACTTCTAAAAGTGAGTAAAAGCATTATAAATATCAGGGCAAGCGCCAGGCCCAAACTCTGAGCCTGGCTTTTAACAACCAGGTTATTCATTTCGTCAAAAAGCACCGGCAAGCCGGTTATCGCCCGTATTGTATCTTCATTTTGTGCTACAAAATAGTCCAGTTTCTCTATGTCCCCGGTGTCCAAACCTTCCGTTCTTATCATCACCTTGAAGCCGTCAGCCGAAATCCAGGTTGCCCTGTCATCATCGCTTATCTGCATCAGCATTGCCTGAACTACAGCCGGGTTCTGCGGGTAAGCATCCTGGCTGGTTGTCATCTTATTTATTCCCTGCATCATGTCAAAAACCGAAAACGCATTGCCTATACCGGGTAGGCTTTCCAGTTCCCGTTCTGTGGCAAGAACATGACTGGCAAATTCATAGTCAGTTACAGCCACCGGTCCCTCTTCAGAGATAATTTCACCGGTGAGGGGTATTGCACCGCCGAAATGCTCCTCAACCCTGGCAAAGGTCTGCCTGATTTCCGAACCTTCCTTGAAAAACATAAGCTGATTGGATACAACCTCAAGTCTGGGCACATAGACTGCGGAGACAACGATAACAGCCAGAAAAACAAGAATAATCATCACTCTTTGCCTTGATACCATCAACACAAGCTGCGTAAGACGGCTCTCCTTAACCTCTGGTGTTTTAGCCGACAGCTTTATTCTGGAAAGCAGAGCCGGCAAGAAGAAGAGAGAAAGTATTCCGGCATAACCGATACCCAGGGTAACAAAAATGCCCATATGCCTCATCGGAATTACATCTGTCCACACCAAAGAAGCAAACCCGGCCATGGTTGTAATCGTCGTTAGAAATATGGGCATACCAACCATTTTCAGGGTGGCTACGGTAAGTTGCCGACGGTCAGAGTATTTACTCAGGTTGTCTTTGAAATGGCTGAGGTAATGAATTCCATCGGCAGCCCCCATCACGATAACGAATATCGGGCTGATAACAGAGGCTACATTAAGTTCCTGGCCGCTCCAGAATATGGTACCGAAAGTCCACAGGGCAGCAAAGCCGGCCGGTATCATTGCCAGAAGTGCAAACCTGAATTTGCGCAAAAAAGCATAGAATACAAGCAGCACAAGCAATATGGCACTGGGCGGTAGAATGAAAAGCACTCGCATAAGGTATCCCCAGAGGGTGTCTTTTATAACCTCATTGCCAGCCAGCGAAAGAGCCAGCCTTCCCTCATCCTTGATAATCTCCTCCAGCGAATTTATAACCTCACGCGCCGTGGCATCCACTTCCAGACTGGCAATAATAAGCCCGCTTTTGCCTTCGGGTGCAAGAAACTGGTCGGTTAGGAAATAACTGTTCTGGATGAAGCTGGCCAGCACTTCATAGTTGTTTTCGATGAAATCCTCATTTACTGTAACAACACTCCCACCGGCAATAATTTCCGGCGGTAAAAAGCTCTGTACCAGCGAAATGCCATCAATTACTTCAATCTCCTGCTGAAGTTTAAAAACGTCCTTTAGGTTTTCTTTGTTCAGCAGGGAATCTTCGTACTCAATAAGAACCGAAATGGCTTCACCGGTCTGATACTTCTGGTTTAACTGGTGATATTCCTCCGCCCTGGGATTCCCCTCGGTGAAAAAGCCGAGGAATTCGGTATTCAGGTTGAAGCGAAAGAAGGAAGCCAGGGCAGTAATATTTATGATAACTACAATAACAATAATCAGTTTTGACCTGTCATATACAAAATTGGCTATTTTTTCCATAGCTACAACTGCTTCCGGCTATTGTGGCCTTTAATCATCTTTTAAAGACAAATAATAATATCAGTAGGACTAATCTGCAAGTTTTACGTATATGAAATTTACAGCCAAGTTATTAAAAAGGCTTTATATAGCAAACATTCTTTGATAATGTATTGACTTCCAGAAAAGATAGACATATATTACTTTTAGTATGGATGTTTTAAATCTCATTCGCATAGCTAGCAAGAGAGGTGCCTCTGATTTGCAGCTGGTGGTCGGTAGCCCGCCACTATTACGAATAAATGGCGTTCTTGAACCGATTGAAGACAGCAAGCTACTAACCGATGACGACATAACCGATGCCTTCAGCCAGATAACAACAGCCGAAGAAAGGGAAGTATTCAGAGAACAGATGGAGCTTGATTTCGGTTATACCCTCCCCGACGTTGTCCGCCTCCGCTGCAATGTCGCCCAGCAGCTAAACGGCGTCAGCATGGCGATAAGACTGCTGCCACCGAGAGTGCCAACCATAGATGAACTGAAACTGCCCAAGATATTCAAGGACTTCGTTCAGGAACCGAGGGGATTAATAATCGTTTCCGGTCCGACAGATAGTGGCAAAACGACGACAATGGCGGCAATGGTTCACCACCTGAATATCCTTGGGGGAGACCATATAGTAACCATCGAAGATCCTATAGAATATGTTCATGAGAGAATCAATAGCGCTATAACCCAGAGGCAGCTGGGTAAGCATACCCACTCCTTTGCCCAGGCATTGAGGCACGTATTACGGCAGAACCCGGATGTGATTCTGGTTGGTGAAATGAGAGATCTCGATACTGCGTCGGCAGTGCTTTCAATTGCCGAAACCGGACATCTTGTGCTCTCTACAAGCCACGCCCCGAGCTCTCCCCAGGCAATTGAAAGGGTAGTGGATATGTTTCCGCCCCATGAGCGATACCTGGCACAGATACGCCTGGCTTCTCTGCTTATTGCAGTTATCTGCCAGACACTCGTTCCCAAGGCTGACGGGTCGGGAAGGATAGCCGCCGTAGAAATAATAGTGGCTAATCCATCGGTTAGAAACCTGATTCGTGAAGGCAAGGTCTACCAGTTGCCCAGCGCAATCCAGACCCACCATGACATAGGGATGATAGCACTTGATGAATCACTGGTGGACCTGTATAACAGGCAAATTATCTCCTTCCAAACGGTGAAAGACTTCTGTAACGACCATGAGGAGGTATCAAAGCTTATCTCCAGTTCCAAGGGTAAGAAGTAAAGCCCGTTTACTGCAAAACCCTAAAGCTTAGCTTGCCTGACCCCCTCCGACTGTGATACTGTTATCTTACCTTGACTACCGTTCTATCAAAGCAGGATATACAAAAACTGCTGGAGCAAAAACCGCCGCTTGTTGAAGGTTTAATATCCCCTGACGAGCAGTTACAGCCCAATGGTGTTGACCTTACCCTGCGCGATATTGCCCTTTTTCAGTCCCCAGGCAAAATAACCACCAGTAATAGCCAGCGGGTTGTGTCCGATTTATCCCCCCTGATGTTTGACGGTTTAGGCTTTGTTCATCTTGCACCGGGTATCTACAGTATCACCTTTAATGAGATTGTCCACCTGCCGGAGAATATAATGGCGCTGGCTACACCCAGGTCAAGCCTGCTTCGTTGTGGTGTAACTGTTAATACCGCCGTCTGGGATGCCGGTTACTCAGGGCGTTCCCAGTCTCTCCTCGTTGTATATAATCCTCAGGGATTTCAACTGCAAAGGAACTCCAGAATCATTCAGCTCGTCTTTTTCCGGCTGCAAAACCATACAGAGGGCTATAAGGGAACCTATCAGAACGAGAATATAGACTGAAGCCTATACAGCAATGCTCAGGGCAGAGGGTATCAACCCGAAGGATACAGGCCCTTCACCCAGGAACTCGCCGTCGGCATGTACAAGGAACTTTTCCGCGGACTTTATTTTAACCCGGGTTGTCTTTTCCGTTTCTACCTTGGGATGATTTATATGAGTGCCTTTATATATAGTGGGGAGTGCTTTAAGCAATTCAAGCTTGCCCATATCACCGACAGATATAACATCCAGCAGGCCATCTTCAATATCAGCCAGCGGCGCCACGCGCATACCACCACCAAAGTAGCAGCCGTTAGCCACCACCACACTTAAGATACGCTTGGTTTCAATTTTGTCACCCACGCTTATGGTAACCGTTTTATTCTGATAACCAACCAGTGATTTTAACAAGCCCATAATGTAGGGTATCGTACCACCCAGAAATTTGGGCAGGCGGTTTGATGTCTCGGCTACGGCGGCATCAAAGCCGACACCCGAGGAGTTTACGAAAAAACGCTTGTGGCTCTGCCCGTCCTTCTGGTATTCAACAACACCGACATCAATCAGGCGTCGCCGAGTGCCGGTAAGCGAGGAACAGGCTTTTATATAGTCCCGGTCAATACCTGCCGAACGGATGAAATCACCACCGGTACCGGTGCTTATGATGCCAATGGTCGCTGCGTTTAAATCCTTTGATAGGAGTATACCGTTGGCTACCTCGTGCACCGTACCGTCACCGCCGACGGCTACCAGAAACTGGCAGCCATTATTAGCGGCTTCACGCGCCAGCTCTATAGCATGGCCGACACCCTCGGTGTACTGGAACTCAAAAGGTAAGCCGATATGGTGCAGCAAACTGCTGATTTTGGGCCACTTGCGATAGGTAGTACTGGCACCGGCCACCGGATTTACTATTACTTTAGCCAATGGTATGGACATATATTGAATCCCCCCTTAAGCCAGCTGCCTCCGGTTGCTTACAAATATGCTGGCAACGAAACCCACCACCAAGTAGATTACCATCGCCAGTGCAGTGAGGCCAACGTCCGGGCTTTCTAATTCAAACGGCATACCCCCCGAACCAAAGGGCAAACCTTCCATGAAAAGCTCATAGCCGCCATAGACGGTGGCAATGCTGTCACCAGCGGTCGATAACAGGAACCAGTGCGGATTATTGGTCATCATTAGGACGGTATCGATGATAGGAGAAATCACCATAAGAAGAATAAGGGTGATAACAGTGGCTCCCATCGCCCCCTTGGAGAAGGAACTGAAGAGGAAGGTTATCGAGATAATGCTACCACTGAAGAGCAACGCCAGCCCCAGAGACTTATACATCTCGGTTGGCACTGTGCCATATATCGATAGCAATGAAATAGCGATTACAAGATAGCTGAAGATAACCAGTATTACCACTGCGACAAAGCTCGCTATATACTTACCTATTACCAGGGTAATTCGTTTAACCGGATTGGTGAAAAGTATGAAGCCGGTTTTACTCTCAAACTCGCCGGCGATGGCGTCTCCGGCGAAGAAGACAGCCCCGATAGCCGCCAGGCTGGGCCCGACAGTAAGAATAGCAGCCATAACCAGCACGTTATCCGGGTAGCTGCCCTGCAATACCGGCAGCAGTATAAGAACGGCTAACTCAGCCAGCAGCGCCAGCCCCAGAATCATATAAAGCCTCTTGCGGCGGATATGTTTAAGAAACTCGTAGCCGATAACCACCCTCAGTTTTTCCAGTTCACTCAAGAGACCCCTCCTGTCAACTCAAGATAAGCTTTCTCAAGCGATTCGTATTTTTTCTCCAGCTCGTCGATGCTGGCATATACCAGCAGCTTGCCGTGGTCTACTATAGCCACCTGCTTGCATATCTGCGCGACCTCGACAAGCTGGTGCGAGGCGAAGAATACCGTCTTCTCCTTGCCCACTTCCTCTATAATCTGGCGGAACTCAACTACCCCCCTGGGGTCCAACCCCAATCCCGGTTCATCCAGGATAAGTATCGACGGGTCGTGCAGCAGGGTCTGCGCCAGCGCCAGGCGCTGCTTCATTCCCCGGGAAAACTTCTCTATCTTGACATCTATCCACCGGTCCAGCCCGACGAGGTGGATTACCTCTTTTATACGGCTTTTCATCCTTTCGCCACTCATTCCACGAAGCCTGCCCAGATAGCTGAGTATCTCGTTGGGTGTCAGGAATGTGTAGAATTCGGCTGTCTCTATGATAGCGCCGATTCTGGAAAGCGCCTGCTCCGGCTTTTCCGACACGTCGATGCCGTCTATATAAGCCTTGCCTGAAGAGGAGCGGATGAGACCACACAGTATCTTGAGGGTTGTGCTCTTGCCGGCGCCGTTGGGACCCAGCAGACCGACGTTTTCGTTGGTCGCTACCCTTAAATTCAAATTGTCCAGCGCCAGGAATTCATTGTAATACTTGGTCAGGTTTTCGATGATGATTGCTTCACTCACTATGCCATTCCTTACTGTTCACATAAGCAAACTTTATAGTTTCATTCGCCGAAAGGTTTTTATTAAACGATTATTTATCAATTCGGCCGTAATGTCAAGCTGCTAATCCAGGTACTTTATACGGGAGGGAGGTCTATCTTTTATGTCAAGTTCTATACCGGCTTCCTTAAAAAGCTGGATGAATGCATCATCATTATATTTACCGAAGCTTACATAGCGCTTTATCCTGGCATTGGTAAGTATTTTGGCACACAGGACGCATGGCGTATGGGTGGCATATATGGTACTCCCCTCAAAGCTGACGCCATGCAGTGCCGCCTGAATGACGACGTTCTGCTCGGCGTGTATGGCCCGGCAGATTTCATGCCTTTCGCCGGATGGTATCCCAAGCTCATTCCGCAGACAACCCAGTTCCATGCAGTCCTTAAAGCCAGCGGGGGCGCCATTGTAGCCTGTAGCCAGAATATGCTTGTCCCTGACCGCCACCGCCCCGACATGATGCCGAAGGCAGGTCGAGCGCTCGGCTACCACAGCGGCTACCTTCAGGAAATATTCATCTGAATCCGGTCTTTTCAATCCTGCCTCCGTAAAGCGGTTATAATTTTCTTCACTTCCCGCTTCAAGCCTTTAAGGGTAGCCTCATTTATAATAGTGAAATCCGCCATAGCGATAGGTCCGCTCTTGTTTAATTTCTCTATTTCCGCTTTATCCCTGCTGGTGGCTTCCTCTTCTGCTAAAGGGCGTTTCCCCCTGTTGGCCAGCCGGGCATATCTTGTTTTGGGGGATGACCAGACAGCCACCACGCCGAACCTGTTTCTATAATAATTGCCAAGAAAGGTATATTCCTCCCATGAGTAAAGACCGTCAATAACTACCGGAGACTTCTTAAGCGCCAGGTCAATGCGGGATAGATTCAGCATGGCATATGCAGCCATGCCATAATTTTTCCTCAACTGCTCCCTTATGCGGCGCTCATTTTCCTCATTTAGTTCTAACCCCTGTTTTTTAATTTCTTCGTCGGTTATATCGCCAAACCTGATTCTCCTAAAATCGTTTTCCTCAAATAATTTGGCCGCTTCCGATTTACCGGCACCGGGCATACCTACAATAGCAACTACTTTCATAATTTCTTATCCTTGAGGCTTTATTATAAGAGAACAGGCGGCCTTATGGCAATAGAATGAATACGGTAACAAGCTGTGCTATAATGCTGGCTACTCCCCAAACAGGATAAAAATATGCCTGATATAACTAATATTGCCGATAAAATAAAAAAACATCTGCCCATTGAGCTGACTAACTTTATCAAGCAAACCGGGGAATTAGCTGACAGCAGAGGAGAGAAAATTTACCTTGTCGGCGGTGCTGTTCGTGACCTTTTACTCAATAAAACCAACCTTGATATTGATCTGGCAGTAGAAGGCGATGCTATAGCCTTTGCCAGAGAACTGATAAAAGACGAAGGTGGTAAAATCACAATCCACAAACAATTTAACACCGCCAAGATTAACTGGAACAAGTGGAGTATTGACCTGGCTACCGCCCGCCGAGAAAGCTACTCCCAGCCGGGCTCTCTGCCAACCGTTAAGCCCGGTTCTATTACTGATGACCTCTTCCGCCGAGACTTTACCATTAACGCTATGGCTATTGCACTCAATCCGCAGAATTATGGACGCCTGATTGACCCGTACAGCGGCCAAGAAGACCTTGAGGGTAGATTGATACGTGTTTTACATGAAAACAGCTTCATTGACGATTCTACGCGTATCTGGAGGGGTTTGCGTTATGAGCAGAGGCTGGTTTTCCGGCTGGAAGCGGATACCCTGAGCCTGCTGAAGCGGGATATATCTATGCTGGACACCATAAGCGGTGACCGCATCCGCTACGAACTGGAATGTATATTGCAGGAGGAGATGCCGGAAAAAGTTTTCCAACGCGCCGGAGAACTGGGTGTGCTTGAAAAGCTAAGTCCTTCCCTTAAAAGTAATGGCTGGCTAACTGAGAAATACAGCGACCTCAGGCAGATGAGTCTGCCCCACAAACCACCCCTCGACCTCTACATGGCACTGCTGACCTACCGCCTTGCCGATAATGAGAAGGAGCAGTTTATATCACACCTGAGATTGCCCAAATCAACGGCTCAAATTCTGAGGGATAGCGGCGGCATAAGGACTAAGCTTAAAGAACTGGCTGGCACCGCAATAAAACCCAGCAGTATTTACCATTTACTATATGGTTATTCGCCACAGGCAATCACCGCAAGCATCATAGCCAACGATTCAGAGGAAAGCCGCCGCCATATGCAGCTGCATATGGATAAGCTGCGTCATATAAAACCGTTACTCACCGGCAATGACCTAATGGAGATGGGTATTCCCCTCGGTCCCCGAATAAAAGAGGTACTGAACAAACTCCTTGACGCCCGTCTGGATGGCGAGGTTAAGACAAGAGAAGACGAGGAGAGAGTGGTGAGGGGGTTGAGGAGTTAAAATACAACTCCTACTCATTTTTCTCCTGCCAAGATTAAATATTGTCCAGCGTTTCGGCAAGGTAGGCTTCCAGTCCCTGTTTTTTAAGACCACTATATATCTTTTCCGCTTGGGCTTTTTCTTTTATCATAGTGAACAACGCCGGGCCAGAACCAGCCAAGTGAACACTTGCGGCGCCGGCTCTTAAAAACTTCTGCCGATAGCCATCAAGCCCTTTGAAAATATTATAGGCAACACTTTCAAAAACGTTGAACAGGTTGTCTGGCGCTACACCCCCTCCCTTCGTCAGCAATGACACCAGCTTCTCTGTCTTTTGCCCGTTAGTATAGTGGTTTTCTTTAAGCCTGGAGTATAATAGCCCCGTTTTACCGCCGGAGCGTGTAGCAGGCGGAATCACTAAAACAACCCACATATGGGGCAAGGAAGGCAGCGGGCTTACTATTTCCCCCCTGCCCTGAAGCAAAGCCGTACCGCCGAAGAGAAAAAAGGAGACATCCGAACCCAGTTGAGAGGCTAAGCGAGCCAGCTCCCCCGGTGCAAGGGCTAATCCCCAGAGCCTGTTAAGCCCAAGCAGCACGGTGGCGGCATCACTGGAATCACCACCCAGACCAGACAGCAGCGGGATTTTCTTTAACAGCTCTATAGTTGCCCCTCCGGTGTACCCCGAAGTTTCTTTAAGCAAACCGGCTACCCTGGAGACAAGGCTCTCCCCGGCAAGCCAGCCTGTATAATCGCATTTAATGACCAGTTTTTTACCCGGCTTGAAGCTGAAGCTGTCATAGAGTTTTATAGTCTGGATAACGCTGTGAACTTCATGGAAACCATCGGGGCGTTTAGCCAGCGCTTCAAGGGTTAGATTTATCTTAGCTGGAGCCAGAACCGTCAGCATATTTTCCCCCTGAATATCTGCCATAACCGTTGCCATTCCTCTATAGACAGGGTCTCAGCTCTTCGTTTATATATTATATCCGCCTTATCCAGCAAAGAAAGCGCTTCGGGTTTGGTCATGTTCAATCCCTGAGCCAGAGAGTTTGCCAGCTGCTTGCGCGGGGCGCAAAAGCCAGCCCGCACCAATCCGAAAAAGTCATCAACGTCATCAACCGCTACTGGCGGCTGGGGGTATATTTTTATCCTCAGGATTGCCGAATCAACCTCCGGCGCCGGATGAAAGCTTTCGGCGGGCACATAGCATATTATCTCCGGCTTACCATAAAACTGGACGCTTACGCTCAGCAGGCTCATACTGCCCGGTTCAGCCACAATAGCCTCAGCCACTTCCTTTTGCACCATAATCACCACCAGCCGGGGTTTTAGTGAAGCCTCAAGAAAATGCCGCAGCACGGCCGAGGTAATATAGTAAGGCAGGTTAGCCACCACCTTGTATTCAGCAGGTTTGTCTTCTAGCGCCGGAAAACTTAATTTCTGTCCTTTAACCAGAGCTGCCGGGTCAATTCTGAGTATATCTTCATTTACAACAGCCACATTCTTAGCTTCAGCCATATCCTGTTTCAGAATGGCAGCCAGCCTGTCATCCAGCTCGACGGCAATTACAAAACCAGCTTGCTTTGCCAGTTCCTTCGTTAATACCCCCAGTCCGGGTCCCACCTCTATAACTATATCATTGGCGGTAAGTTCGGCGGCTGAAGCTACTTTTTCCAGCACCTCACTGTCAATAAGAAAGTGCTGCCCCAGGCTCTTTCTTGCCCGCAGGTCAAGGCGTCGCAGTGCTGCCTTTGTTCGGGCAAGCAATGTTTTATGTTCATCTTTTCTGTATCCTGTATCAGCGGTCATAAGCCATGCTCCAGGCGGACTGTCAACCGCACCGGTAGATTCTTTTTTGTCATCTCTGCCTGCGTGGCGCTTATATCATATTCAACCCGGTAGAGCCTTACCACACCCGAATCGCTATCGTATATGGCATAGCTGGCTCTGGGGTCACCATCACGTGGCTGCCCGACTCCGCCGGGGTTAACAATCATACGGCTTTTACCCAAAACCTGCCCGATGCCGACCGATAGCGGTATAAAGGAGCAGCTGGCATCTTCTTCTTGCTTGAATATTAGAGGCATATGGGAATGCCCCACCAGGCAAAAGCGGGTTTTTAAATAAGAAAAGCTCTCCTGGGCACTACCCTTTGATATGAGATATTCCCCGATGGGTTCCCTCGGGCTACCGTGTACCAACGTAAAATCGTCCTTCTCAAGTACTAATGGCAGACTTTCAAGGTATTCAATATCCTCCGGGCTGAGCTGCTGCGCCGTCCAGCGGCAGGCATAAGCAGCATCCGGATTGAAAGCGGAAAAAGCCAGCTTGCCGATGGCGCCCAGGTCATGATTGCCGGCAATACAGATATGCTTATTCTGGCGTAGCAGGTCAATGCACTGTCCTGGATTGGGGCCATAGCCGACTATATCGCCCAGGCACCACAATTCCTCCACTCCTCCCCGGTGTTTTATATCATCCAGAACGGCGCTGAAAGCAGGCAGATTAGCATGAATATCAGCCAGCAGAGCATAACGCATCGTGTGAATATAATACCACAATGCATATCACTATTTAATGGTCTAACAACTCAAATTGACCGGCTATAGCCACTCGTGCTACAATTTACCCTAAATGGAGATTACTTGGCTGGGTCATTCCTGCTTTAAAATCAAAGATAGACAGGCTACGCTTATTACCGATCCTTACGCGCCGGACCTGGGTTATTCGCTGGGCAAACAGGCGGCAGATGTTGTAACGATAAGCCACCAGCACCCGGGCCATTCCTTCGCTCAGGAAATAGGCGGTAATCCTAAAGCGGTTACCGGCCCCGGTGAGTATGAAATAAGCAATATACTCATTATAGGCGTATCTACCTTTCATGATAATGAAAGGGGCGCTAAAAGGGGCAAAAATACAGTCTATATCATGGAGATGAATGAACTATCCATCTGCCACCTCGGTGACCTTGGGCATGTTCTAACCGATGAGCAGGTAGAGGAACTGGGCAGCGTCGATGTACTTTTACTTCCCGTCGGCGGCGTTTCTACAATAAACGCGCCGGTAGCTACCGAAGTAGTGCGCCAGCTGGAGCCCAAAATAGTAATCCCGATGCACTATAAAACACCGGCAATAAACCGCGAGCTGGAGCCGGTTGATAGATTCCTGAAGGAAATAGGGGTTCATGATATCAATCCGCAGGCTAAACTATCCATAACGAAGACAAATCTGCCACTCAGTATGCAGGTTGTTCTCCTGGAGTACCAATAACAGCCCCAAAACAATAACAGGATACTATTAGTACCCTGTTATAATTCTTACACTATTTCAATTTATATAATGTTTACAGGGGAAGTACTTTCCTGCCATATACTTCGTTTAATAGCTGGGCCAGAGCTGTATAAATAGCTGAAAATCCACAGACCATACCCTCATAACCTGCGATTTGTTTTATTACGGTGCTGCCTGTAATATCACCGATTGCCAGCAATATAAATAAGACGGTTAACGAACCGAATATAAACTGAAGCGCCCTGCTAAGCTTGAGTGTACCTATATACATAACGCCGGTAAATAAGCTCCACATAAATAGGTAAGCCGCCATTGCCGAGGCACTGGGGGCAACTCCCCAGCCTAATTCAGGTAGAACCAGCAGACCAACCAGTGTGAGCCAGAAGAATCCGTATGATGCAAATGCCGTTGCCCCGAAGGTATTATTTTTCTTCCACTCCATAATCCCGGCAATAATCTGGGCTATACCACCATAAAATATGCCCATCGCCAATATCATAGTTCCAAGTGTAAAAAAACCAGCGTTGTGCATATTCAGGAGCACCGTTGTCATACCAAAGCCCATTAAGCCCAGGGGTGCCGGGTTTGCCGTTGTATCCTTTACCTTCATTACTACTTCATTAATCTGTTCCAATTTTTTGTATACCTTCCTTTAGATTTCTATATTAAACTTAATCATCCCCTCTGTTACACAGAACAGGTATGAAATGATGTTACAGATCGGCAGTATTATACCGAAATGGTTGATAGCATCTAGCCGAACCGGCGTCGTCTTACCATCAGCACTATCATGGCAATCAGCATCAATGCTATTACAGAACCCATACCCCCTATTATGTAATAAAGCCGGTTGTTATTAGCAGAAGCTGGTTGATTCGGCGGTGGCTGGGGTGAGGATGGCAGCTCTGTTTCCATAACATATGTTTCCGTCTGTGTTTTTCTTGTGACATCAGGGGGTGGTTGCGGCTTCATAACCGACTCTGGAGTTAAGGTTGTTTCCGGTTTTATAGCTGGTGCTATTACCGTGGTTGGTTCCAATCCCGGCGTTGAAGTTTGTTCCGGTTCCAAAGCCTGTTCTTGTTCAGTAGTAAAACTAGCTACTTCACTCCAAGCGCTACTGGCACTGGAATTGACAGCTTTGACCTTCCAGCAATAAGTAGTACCATAAAGCAGGCTTACATCCGACTGCCAGACATTAACAGATAGGGCATAATCACCAATCTTGTTTATTGTAGTATCACTGAAATCAGGATTGCTGGACACCATCAGTTCAAAACCATCAGCCCCATCAACGGTACTCCACTCGAACAGAGGTTGCACCGGTATATCTATAGCGCCATTTTCAGGGCTTTCCAGTATTGGAACAGCTAACGCCTCGCTTTCCAGGCTGGTGTTAAACGACCACTCTGTTGACCAGGGGCTTAAGAGCGGCTTTTTAGCCCTCACCCGCCAGTAGTATGTGGCATCAGGTTCAAGATCCGGCAACCTTACCGAGCTTGCAGTAGTAACGCCCTCAAACCCCTCCGATATTGAAGAGAAATTATTATCGTCATCAAGCTGCCATTGATAGCTGGTAGCGCCACCGAGCGTCTGCCAATCAAGCTTAACATCTTCTATGGCACCGTCATCAACAATCCCTACGTCCGATGCCTGATTATGTGGTGATTCAAGGCTGACGGGTTGGGTTAAGCTATCTATAAAGGTCATCAGCCTTAGATTGGTAGTATCAATGGACCATATACGGTTCCCGGAAAGCCACAAACCGACCATAGTAGCGCCATCATCACACCCATATGCCACCGTTTCAAATGTTGACCCCGATTCCGGTTCAAGACAGCGCTCAATACCACCCCTATCATCTCCCGTATTTACCTGCTGGAAGTTAGCCGCATACAGCACACCATAAGCCGATACATCAAGCCAGCCAACCATACCTCCCGTTGGCAAAGTTTCGTCTATAGCCTGCCAGTCATCACCGGCGCCGATAACCAAGCTATATATACCCCCATCCGGGCTATCGCTGGCAGCATAGACGGTATTGTTATTAGCGAACAATGGGTCAAAGGCAACGCTTATATTGCCGCTTAATGGCGGCGAGATGGCACCCGAAGGCAACGGCTCAAATGAACCGCCGTAATCGGTAGAAAAGAATATCCAGCCATTGCTGTTGCCCGCCAGCATAGTTCCATCCTGATTGTAGCTTTGAGACAACACTATGGAACTTAAAGACTGGTTACCGATAACTGTGCCGGTAGAGTAGCTTCTTCCACCATTGTTTGTCTTGTAGACTATCCCGTTACTGCCGTCATAGCCGGCAATAAAGAGGGTGGTGTCATCAAGTACCACCCACCGGTCAATATAAAGCGGGGCGCTGCGGCATATAAAGCTCTGCCCGTTATCATCTGATTTCCATATTGCCGGACCTTCGGCATCACAACCGGCAAGGTACACAACCTGGCTGCTGATACCATACTGCGGAGGAAGTTCCACAAAATCAATACTGTTTACACTGCCCGAAGTGCTGGAGAATATCCTCTCCCAGCGGGTATTGCCGGTATTGCACCGCCACAGACTGAAAGCACCTCCCCAAGTGAGCATAAACAGAGTATTATCCTGGTTATAATACGGGGAAACCGCTAGGTCAATAATGCTTTCTATCCTAGTGTCAACCAAGCTTATTTGATTCCAGGAGATACCGCCGTCCCGGGTAACAGACAACGCACTCCCGGTACCGCTGGTGGCCGCATAGGCTGTGTTGCTAATCAGAAAATCGGGTGCCATCAGCACTATGGATTCAAACTGCCCCGTCGGCTCTTTTAGGCTTCGTTCCCAGCTATCGCCGCTATCATAACTATGATAAACCTGCCCGCCACCGGCAGCACCAGCTAAAAGAACAGCCGAAAGCGCATCACCACAGGCATCCAGGCTGGCAATATCAATATTTCCCAAACCATAGCCCGAGCCGATATTAAGGTCAATAGCTACCAGGCTATCCGATGTTTCTTCACCATAAATCATATAGACATCGCCATTATTCCCGCCGACATTAACAGCTACGAAGCTTATATATGAGCCACCACCTGATAAAGAGCTGTAATCATCGGGGAAGGCGATATCAGCCGAAATACTGACCGCCAGTGAAGCGCCAGAATTATCCTTTTCCAATCTGGCATCACCGATGGTCTGCCCCCCAGCCGGAATCACCGGCCCTGGTAGTTACAAAACTATTGGTTTCATCGGTAACTACTGCCACCAACTGCTGGTCGTTATTAAAATCAGGAGAGAAAGCCACCGCATAGACATCATAGTCATCTATGCCGGTATCCAGCCACTGCGGAAAGAGATTTTTTTCGTCCAGTATATAGATACCGCCATATTCACCGGTATCGGTATCTCTGGCGCCGACGGCAACAACATGGCTACCATCCCGATAAGTAACATCAATGTCGGTAATTTCTATGTTATCACTGCCAGCCAAAGCCGTATTCAACGCCAGCTGCCTGAAGCTATCTCCAGCATCTGTAGATTTAAATATATTACCGGCAGTGGCATAGTAAATAACGCCTGTATCTACGGTACTGGCGGCTATATCAACTATGTCTTCGTTGACATTACCAATTTGCGACCAGCTACAACCGCCGTCTTCAGATTTGAAAAGCGTATAGGTAAGACCATCAATGTAAGCATAAAGAGCGCCATCAACGGTTATAGCTAAATACCGGACATCGGACCCCTCAGCCAACAACCAGCCGCCGTCCTCTCCTTCAAACGAAATATTCTCCCGATGCCATGTTACATCTTCGGGAAAGGTAATAACCGGAGTAACCGAAACCAGATTAATTAGACAAAATAATATAATTAGTCCAATAATGGAGCCTGATTTCGCCATATGGCAAATTCTAGCCCTGTCATAAGGGATAGTCAATACAGATTGAGGGATTCCCCATAAAAAGAGAGCCCCCCCGAATTTCGGGGGGGCTCTCGTGAAGTCTGGTTAGGGTGTTATCCCTTGCGCCAGAACCAGTCTAATGGTTAGACCACTCTCCTGGTTCGGATTATAAGGACAATCACCGCTATAACAAGTACTGCACCAATACCTACTATAACCCAGATGTAGACCGGTGTTGCTGGTGTTTTTGCTTCAGGCAGTACCAGTGTTGGTTGTGCCTGTTGCGTCACAGTTACTACCGGTGGAACATCTACCGTTATATCCGGAGGAATCACAGTTACCTGTGGAGCCGGTAGTGTTATATTTACATCCGGAGGAATCACAGTTACCTGTGGAGTCGGCAGAATTATAGTTGGTGTTGGCGGCGGTTCAACCGTTACCGGTGGAATAGCTTCCGTCCTGGTGTGGAAGTTGGAGAAACACCAGGTACTCTTGGTACCGGTATCGCTGACTGCCCTTACTCTCCAGTAATGGTTGGTGTCGTAGGCGAGTTCTGTTTCCAAGGTATAGGCAGTGATTTCAAGTGTCTCGTCTACAAGTAGACTACCGAAGGCGGGGTCAGTGCTGAGTTGGAATTCATACTCTACGGCATTGGATATCTCAGTCCAGACAAACGATGGTAGAAGTGGGGCATTCTGCATGCCCTGTGAAGGAACCAGGTTCTCTGGCTGAGCGATAGCCTGTAGAGTTGTAAATTCAACCGCGGTTGACCAGCGGCTCTGGAAAGCCTTATCTGTGGCGACCCTGACCATCACTTCGTAGTCAGTATCGTCGTCAAGACCGGACAAGGTTGTAGTAAGTTTGGTTGTGAATACAGAGTCACTGTCATACATAACCTCGTATTCCTTAGCTCCAGTCATCGCTGACCAGCTCACAGTAGCCTTTGTCTCACCAATGCTTGAAACGGTTACTCCAGCAACCTTGCCACTGAGGGTATCCTTCAAGCCAAAGAGTTCGTCATTTCCAACTACTGTAAAGACGAAGTTGGATCCACTGAAGCCCCATATACACTGGGCGCCATTTTTAGTTTCCATTTCCCAGATGTTATATGGCTCACCTAGGAGCAGGCGGAAAAGCTTATCAGGACCAGCAGTAGCTGTGACCGTGGTTGTACTCGTGGGTGTTACAGTAATATTCCAAACTGTGGCACCCTCGGCAATGGTCACACCCTCCCCTTCTGAGAATGGAGTAGCCGGAACATCGAGGGTAAGACCCGTAGCGCTAAATTCGAAATAGCCTCCAGTGGTTGCCGCTGCATCGGTCAAATAAATTACTCCAGCAACCGAATTATATCCAGTTGCCGTCACATCGGTTGGAAGTCCGACGATAGGATCAGCTGCTTCACTCGTGAATACTGGACCAGAAACATAAATTAACGCATCGCTGAATGCAACGTTTGTAACAACCGCTCCACTGGTATCGCCAGTAAGGGTGATTCCTCCAGCGATCGTCATGCTACTAGGAGTTGTGGATGTTGAAGTAGAGTTCGTTTCACCACCGACCGCGTAGAGGGCGTTATCCGGAGCAACCCAGAGACCGGAGAAGAATGTTGCTTCGGCGGTATCTTCTTCAGAGTCTTCAAGTACGCCATCGTCGTCAACCTCATTGCCATCAAGAGTGGCTGACCCAACTTCACTAGATGCGGTAACATAGTAGATTTGATCCTCATCAAGTTGGTCAAAGGCAACATATACACTATCGCCGCCAACCATCTCTGCATCACCCCAAGTATTACCGCCATCAGCCGAGGCAAAAATTTCACCGTCGTCATTGCCAACTACAAGGGTCATGTTATCAGGATCGTTGTTATCAAAACCTGGTTGTAGGGCAATAGAACATAGAGATTCAAGTGTTAGCCTCTGTTTTGCCGGACCGAACCTGGTGGTGCCGTAGAAACCACCATCGCAAGCTGCGAATACGGTGGCACTATCGTACATCACAAAGTCCTGTATCTCGCCCATTGCACCGGGTAGTGTGCGCCGTGATTCCAGGTCTGGCCATTATCGGTGGATTTCTCTAACACGCTAGCTCCGCCATCCCGGCCGAATAGCATTAGTACTGAGCCATCCAAGGAATATTTAACCAACCTGAATCCCCACAAATCGGAATTCCAGTCGTCATAGACTCTTTCCCAATTTGGAGTTTTAACTGTGATATCATCACAGCGCCAGATGCTCTCAGGTCCACCCCAATCATCAGTTATTAAGATTGCCGGTGATCCGAAGGCAATATCAATGATATTGTCGATATCGGTATCGACAAACGCTGTCTGATTCCAGGTCTCGCCGCCATCTGTGGTATAAGAAAAGCCGCTATTGTCTCCGCTTGTGGCTGCATAAGCGACTCCCTCATCCGGATCAAAGGCTCCTGGAGCCATCACTATTCGTGTCCAATCTTCACCCGTGGGCGGTTTAATCGCTTCATCAAAGGTATCGCCGCCGTTGCGGCTTATCCAGACATTAGCGTTCTGAAATTCACCACCCATGATTACCTCGCCGGATACCTCTATGCTCATAAAGTCTATACCGCCGCCATCAACCTCTAGTGGAGTGGCAACTGAGTTGTCGTCGTTGAAGCCACCCTCAATGAGGAAGAGGTCATCGCCATCAACACCAGCAGCGTTCATAGCGGTGAACAGGATAGGAGCCGAGGTGCTCGAGTAGTAATCGGCAAAGGCCATATCTTGATAACTGCGAAGCCACATATCGTTTTCGATCTCGACACTGTTTACGACCTGGCCCCACTGACCAGGAGAGATGGTAGCTGAAATCCATGCGTCACCATCGTCGTCTTCCAGTATCGTCCAGATGAGTCCGGACTGATCAAAATCAGGTGCGAAACGTGATACAAGTGCCCTATCAAAGTCGTCTTGGGGAGTGCCATCCTGACTTGTATGACCGCCATCAAAGCTGATGGTTAGGTCCATGTCAATCCACTCGGCAAAGAGCGCATCTTCCATCACCAGGACATCAATGTCCGTAGCCACCATGATCCAGATGCTACCGCCATCTGTCCACAGGTCCATATCGTAAACATGGTCAGCTTCATTCGCCTCGCTATCTACGATTTGCCTGAGCAGTACTGGTACAGCAGCACCAGCGTCCGTGCAACGGAAGACCTGGCCATCATCAGTACCGACGTAGAAGGTGTCGTTGCTGCCCCAGTTAGGAGCGCAAACTATGGCTCTAATTTCTTCGCCGTAGTCTGCGAACTTGGTTTTCGTCCAAGTCCAGCCACCGTCTGTCGATTTATAGATGGTCCATTCTTCACCAGGATCTGCATCTAAATCTTTGACGCTAGCAAATATGGTGCCGTCAGCAGCCACAGCCAACAGTTCCACATCTACGCCATCTTCCCAAACATCCGGTAGCGTAATCGCACCCCAGGTATTTTCACCTGGAGCAGCAGTTACCGGAGCAGCTATCATGGCTAGACTGGAAAGCAAAGCCAGGCTTAAGACCACACCTAGTATTTTACTTATTCTTTTTTTCATCGACTTTTAAATTTTCTCCTTTTTGTATTTGCATATCACCACAAACAAACACACGACCTTTCGTCATCTGCTTTTTTCTATGGAGATAAAATAAATCTATTGTCCGTTTTTTGAGCGTCAACGCTCATCTCCCTTTCGGGCTATTGCCATAGAACCACCTCCTTTCAATTTTCCTATATATATAATACCACACCCTGTCAAGGGGTTTCTGGGGTGAAAACAGGGTAAAAACCATATTTCTAATGATATTTATAAAATTCTTTGATTAATTAAACTTAATAAGTTACTATCTATTGCTTCTCCTTGCCAAGATTCGCCAGGAACTCGGTGTTTGTTCTTGTCTTACGTAATCTTTCCAATATCCTCTCCGTTGTTTCAACAGAGTTCACCGAGTCAGAAGAAATCATAGCCATCATACGTCTCAGCAGACGAATCTGCTTCAGGGCATTTTCATCCAGAAGCAATTCCTCCCGCCTGGTACCGCTGCGCTGTATATCTATTGCCGGAAACGTGCCGCGTTCAGCCAGGCGCCTATCAAGGTGGAGCTCCATATTGCCCGTTCCTTTGAACTCCTCATAGATGAGCTCATCCATACGACTGCCGGTATCAACAAGACAGGTGGCAATAATAGTAAGGCTGCCACCTTCATCTACATTGCGGGCAGCACCAAAGAAGCGCTTTGCCGGGTGCAAAGCGCTGGGGTCGATACCGCCAGAAAGGGTGCGCCCGCTGGAAGGCATAGCCAGATTATAAGCCCGGGTGAGACGGGTAATACCGTCAAGTAGAACAAACACATCAACGCCGCTCTCTACCATTCGCTTGGCTCTCTCAAGCGCCAACTCGGCGACACGCGTATGATTTTCCACCGGCTCATCAAAGGTGGCAGCGATCACCTGCCCCTTAACCGAACGCTTCATATCGGTAACCTCCTCCGGGCGTTCACCAATGAGGCATACCATCAGGTGAATATCATTATAATTGGCGTTGACAGCATTGGCTATCATCTTTAGTAATAGTGTCTTGCCTGCTTTCGGCGGGGAAACGATCATTCCGCGCTGCCCTCTGCCGATAGGAGCAATCAGGTTGACAAGCCGAGTGGAAAGGTTTTCCGGAGAGGTTTCTAGGTCAATCAATTTATCCGGGAAGGTTGGGGTTAGCGATCCAAAATGGGGGCGGCTTCTTGCCAGCTCAGGGTTCATATCGTTTATTGCTTCGACGCGTAGTAGGCCATAATATTTTTCGCCTGCCTTGGCCGGCCTGCCCTGGCCGACAACCATATCACCGGTGCGTAATCCAAAACGCCGTATCTGGGATTGCGAGACATAAACATCCTGGGAGCTGGGGAGCAATGTATCCTGCCTGAGGAACCCGTAACCGTCTGACATTATATCCAGGATACCGCTACAGAAGATGTTGCCCCGCTGTTCGGCGTTTACCTGCAACAATCGCATGACAAGTTCCTGTTTCTTAAGCGCCCGGTAATTGCTTAGCCCGCTTTCCTTTGCCAGCCCAAGCAGTTCTTCCCTATTTTTATTTTCTAATAAGTTTATGTCCATATAGCCTCCTTCCCTCTTCACCCTGATCCGCTACTTTTAAGAAGGGATGTTTACCTGATATTAGGGTATATTTAATATTTCGGGATATTATTTGTTTTCTGAAACGCTTTGCCAGTCAGCAAGGAAACGCTCGATGCCGACATCTGTAAGCGGATGTTTTGTCATTTGCAGAAGTACCTTATAGGGGATAGTGGCAATATGAGCCCCGGCTTTAGCCGCCGCCACACAATGCAGTGGATGACGAATACTAGCAGCTAACACCTCGGTTGTCAAGTCATCGTATTGCTTAAAAACATCAACTATATCTTTAACCAGTGCCATGCCATCATGGCCGGCATCGTCCAGTCTGCCGACAAAGGGGCTGACGAAGGTAGCCCCGGCCAGAGCGCCGAGGAGGGCCTGATTCACCGAAAAGCATAGGGTCATATTTACCTTTATATTCTCCCTGGCCAATTGCGATATAACCTCCAATCCATCGGCAGTGGACGGAATCTTTATAATTACATTCGTCGCCCATGTGGCAATTTTACGCGCCTGAGCAAGCATAGCCTCCTTATCATTGACGACTACCTCGGCGGAAACAGGACCATTGACAATGGAGCAAATTTCTCTAACCATCGCCTCGTAATCCTTATGCCCTTCCTTTGATACCAGCGTCGGATTAGTTGTAACGCCGCTAACGACACCCAGTTTTACGCCCTTTTTAATCTGTTCAATATTGGCTGTGTCCAAAAAGATACGCATTTTTTACCTCCTGATTAAGGATTGAGGGGTAACGATGGCTGAGCCCCTTCACGCAGCACATCTTTGGCGGCACCGATAAAATCACGAAACAGAGGGTGGGGACGGCTGGGACGCGAGCCGAATTCCGGATGGAACTGACAGCTAACCATCCAGGGATGGTTAGCAATCTCGCAAACCTCCACCAGATTATCATCTGGAGATAATCCGCTGTAAACCATACCCGCTTTTGCCAGCGTTGCACGATATTCGTTATTGAACTCATAACGGTGCCGGTGCCTCTCATGAACAAGGCCCTGTTTATAAGCAGCAGCAGCCCTGCTGCCGGTAGCCAGCTTACAAGGATATATCCCCAGACGCATTGTGCCACCTTTGTCTTTTATTTTCTGCTGTTCCTGTAAAAGGTCAATAACCGGGTGGGGGGTTGCCTCATCAAACTCTGCCGAATGTGGCGTACTTACACCCAGAACATGACGGGCAAACTCTATTACCATAACCTGCATGCCAAGGCAGAGTCCAAGATAGGGGATTTTATTCTCCCGGGCATAGGTGGCTGCCTTTATCATACCCTCAATGCCTCTAAGGCCGAAACCGCCGGGAACGATTATACCCTGAGCCTGCCGCAGCAGGTTTTCGCCACCTTCCCTTTCCAGCGCCTCGGAGTGAATCCATTGTAGATTAATATTCCTGTTATGATACAGCCCGGCATGACACAGCGCCTCCCGCACCGAATAATAGGCGTCCTCTAATTCCACATACTTGCCCACCAGCGCAATAGTAACTGTTTCACAGGGTTCCTTAAGACAACTGACCATCTGCCGCCATTTGCTGAGGTCTGTCCGGCTCTGTTTAAGGCTTAGCTTTTTAACCAGTAGTTTGCCGATGCCTTCCTCCTCCAGTATCAACGGTACTTCATAGATAGTTTGCACCGTAGGTAGTGGAATTATGGCCTTCCGCTCAACATCACAGAAGAGGGATATCTTATTTCTTATACTGTCCGAGATGGGGTAATCACTGCGGCATACAATAATATCCGGCTGTATACCGATACGCCTCAGCTCATTTACGCTGTGCTGGGTGGGTTTTGTTTTCAGTTCCTTGGTAGTACTAATATAGGGAAGAAGAGTAACGTGGATAAAAAGCACATTATCACGGCCGACGTCATTCCTCATCTGCCGGATTGCCTCCAGAAATGGCTGCCCTTCAATATCACCCACCGTACCGCCCACCTCAATAATAACCACATCTGCCTGTGACTTCTCCGCCAGCCGCTTGAACCTCTTTTTAATCTCAGTCGTTACATGGGGAACCACCTGGATGGTACCCCCCAGGAAATCACCCCGCCTCTCTTTGGCGATAACGGCACTGTAAATCTGGCCCGAGGTGACATTGGAATCAGCGGTAAGCTCAATATCAATGAAGCGCTCATAATTGCCCAGGTCGAGGTCTGTTTCGGCGCCGTCCCTGGTAACAAAAACCTCACCGTGTTGATAGGGAGACATCGTTCCGGGGTCGACATTAAGATATGGGTCAAGCTTCTGAACCGAGACGCTTATCTTGCGGCTTTTAAGGATAGTACCTATAGAGGCAACGGTGATACCCTTGCCAACAGAACTAACAACGCCACCGGTTACAAATATATACTTCGCCATGAGCAAACTTGCTTAAAAACCTGGAAATCCCAAATCTTAACCAGAAACGGTCAAGAACAAAATCTGAAATAATTTCACAGAGGGAACTGGTTAGGGTTTCTTTTATTATAGTTGAGAGAATATTTATTTGTCAATAGTTTTTGTATTTATTGGATAATATCGTTTGGTTATTATGTTATTTAACAATCTATTATTAACTATCCTTAATATTGGTTGACAATTCTTATGATATAGAGTTATAATGTTAACGTATTAAACTAAAGCAGGAAATCTATGGCTGGTAAAGATTATTACAGCATACTGGGCGTCAACCGTAACGCCAGCGAAAAGGAGATAAAACAGGCCTTTCGCCGGCTGGCACGCAAGCATCACCCCGATGTCAACCCGGGTGATAAAACTGCCGAAGAGAGGTTTAAACAGATAAGCGAAGCCTACGAGGTTCTCTCCGACACTGGAAAGCGCAAGAAATACGACCAGTTCGGTGATAAGTGGCAGTATGCCGACCAGTTCGCCGGTGCCGGCGGTGGTGGTGTGCATCACCAGCACTTTGATTTCGGCGACCTTTTCGGCGGTGGCGGCAGTACCTATAGCTTTAGCGGGGGGGGTATGGATAGTCTGCTCGATGAGCTGCTACGCAGCGGCCGAACAGGTGCTTCCAGTCGACGCACCCAGCCCAGGCGCGGGCAGGACATAGAACGTCCGGTTGAGGTAACACTGGAAGAGGCCCTTTCTGGCACCAGCCGCCTTCTTAGCTTTCAGGATGAAGATATCTGCGCCACCTGTCATGGCAGCGGGCGTATTCAAAATGCGCTCTGCTCGGTATGCCAGGGGCGTGGGGTGATTAACCGCACAAAACGGCTCGAGGTCAAGATACCGGCCGGTGTTAAAACCGGCTCCCGGGTGCGCATTGCTTGCAAGGGCGGTGGAGGTTATGGTGGAGCTAAAGGAGACCTCTACCTGGCGGTAACGGTCAAACCGCATTCTCTATTTGAGCGTCGGGGGGATGACCTGTATGTCAATGTGGATGTGCCACTGACGGTAGCTGTGCTGGGCGGCACGGTCAACGTGCCCACCCTTAAAGGTAAACTGGAGCTCAAGATTCCAGCGGAAACACAGAATGGACGCATCTTTCGCCTGGCCGGACAGGGTATGCCCCATCTTGGTAAAAGCTCGCGGGGTGACCTTAGAGCCAGGGTAAATATATTGCTACCGACTAAATTGTCAAATCAGGAGAAGGAGCTATTCCAGAAACTCAGCCAGCTCCGTAATAAATAACGGACTGTGCAGGGGGTTGATTATGGAAGAAGATACAAAACCACGTTATGTAATCAGCGTAGCCGCCGAGATGCTCGGCATCCAAACTTACACATTACGCTACTATGAAAAGGTGGGCATAATTAGACCAGCCCGGTCACGGGGTAATATACGTCTTTATTCCGATATGGACCTGGCGCTTCTGCAACGGGTAAGGACGCTGATGGAAGACCTCGGTGTCAACCTTGCCGGTGTGGAGGTTATTCTGAGGATGTTACAGCAGATCGCCCGGCTGCAAAAAACAACTGATGGACTTGAGGTAGAGTTAGAACGAATAAGGAGAGAAGAAACATGAGACAGGAGAGATTTACCGAACAGGCACAGGAGGCACTTGCCGCCTCCCAGCAGCTTGTTCGTCAATTCAAACACAGCCAGTGGGATGTTGAGCATATATTGCTCGCCCTGTTACAGCAGGAAAGGGGACTTGTCGGCGATATTCTCAAGGAACTCGGCACTGACATCGAAGCACTGAAAAAGCAGATGATTGCCGCTCTGGAAAAGACACCCCAGGTCTCCTATGAAATAGAACAAATCTACGCCACACCCCGTGTCGCCAAGCTGCTGGAAGCATCTGGCAAGGAGGCTGACCGGCTAAAAGATGAATTCATCGGCACTGAACATTTCCTGATTGCCATAAGCGGGGACGAAAAAGGAGAGGCAGCCAGAATACTGCATAACGCCAAGATAAATCAGGAAAAGGTCTATAGCGCCCTTCAGAAAATAAGGGGTGGGCACCGCGTTACAGATTCCAGAGCCGAGGGCAAATACCGCTCTCTGGCAAAATATAGCCGAGACCTTACCGAACTCGCCCGCCAGGGCAAGCTTGACCCGGTTATCGGTCGCGATGAGGAAATCAAGCGAGTAATGCAGATACTTACCCGGCGTACAAAAAACAATCCGGTGGTTGTCGGTGAAGCCGGAGTCGGTAAAACGGCTATCGCCGAAGGAGTGGCACAGAAAATTGCCGCCGATGATGTCCCCGAATCCCTGAGAAACCGCCGGGTGCAGGCGCTGGATATGGGGGCGCTGGTGGCTGGCAGCAAGTTCCGCGGTGAATTCGAAGAGCGCCTCAAGGCGGTAATGGATGAAGTGCGCGAAGCGCATGGTGAAGTAATACTCTTTATCGACGAGATCCATACCGTCGTCGGCGCCGGCGCCGCCGAAGGCTCCGTTGACGCTAGCAATATGCTCAAACCGGCCCTGGCTCACGGCGAACTGCAGTGTATCGGCGCCACCACATCGGATGAATACCGCAAGTTCATTGAAAAAGACAAAGCCCTGGAGCGGCGCCTGCAGCCAGTCTATGTTAATGAGCCTGATACCGAAGCTACTATAGCCATATTAAAAGGTTTGAGACCAAGATATGAGGCACACCATAAAATTAAAATCAGCGACCAAGCAC
>JBDRFC010000019.1:0-11121 GCA_043819155.1 Chloroflexota bacterium
GTAGAACTGATAGAAAAGGCTAATGATAAGTAACGATTTCAAAGATTAACAAAAAGTCAGGGGAGTTATTAGATAACGCGGCTAGACAATATTGACTATACGTATCTTACATAACATATATAGTGCGAACCACTATTACTACATATATTATACGTTCTGATGCGGTTTACATAATCTATCTTTTTGTAATATATACTATAAGATAGATTATTTTCTTTTAACACGGAACAAGTATTGGATTTTCTGTTAATCTGTGAAGCCCAAGGCACAGGCTAACATCAAGAATGAAGTCTGTTATATAGGAGATTAATCCCGTGCTGACAGTAAAACACCAAGTAAGGCGATGACCACACCGATTGCAAGGAATACAAGCCAGATATATCCCCCCTCGTCAAGAGAGAGGTAAGATAAAATAAATAGTACAGCACTGAAAATAAAGGGTATGGCTATCCGTATTACCTTCAAGGCATCTCCTTTGAAAAGTATATTGCTACCGGATTATATCACCAACAAAGGATAAAATAAAGGGGTAATATATTATGTAAAATATAACATTCCTTTATTTATAATGAGGTACTCTTTAAAACCATAACCAAAGAAAAGAGATAGATAATTACTGAAAATGAAGGAGAAAATATAGAAAATATACCTTTCTAGGGAAAATGTGAATATTACACGTTCAAGCGCTCATTGAGAGCGAAAATAAGGAATTATACATAGATTACCATTAATAGATTATATAAAAGGGCTATATTTTGATTACACGGCGTCGTTTTAAGGAGTGTTTTTAGGAAAAGGTATTACCGTATCTTTTATGGCCTGATTTATAGATTTTAATAGATTATCAAGCCCCCAGCCCTTTTTAGCGGAGACCATTATAGTGTTTTCGAAAACCGGGGTAGTTGCGGAAGTATAATCCAGCACTTTTTCTTTATCTTCTCCCTTTTCCAGTAGCAGGTCAATTTTATTAAGAACTGTTATTCTTGGTTTATCGTTTATATTCAGGTCTTTGAGAATTTCTTCTACTACCTGGCATTGCTCGGCGGCATTGGCTGAAGACAGGTCGACAATATGGAGAAGGATACTGGCTTCGGCGAGTTCTTCTAATGTCGCACGAAAGGCGGTTATAACCATCGGTGGTAATTTCTTGATGAAGCCGACGGTATCGCTTAGCAGGATTATGCTCTTATCAGGGAGACCCATCCTTCGGGCTGTCGGGTCTAGTGTAGCAAAAAGCTTATCTTCAACAGTAACATCGGAACGGCTGAGGGTATTCAGTAAGGTGCTTTTGCCCGCATTTGTATAGCCGACAAGGGCGACTATGGGAATACCGCTTCTCTTGCGTTTCTGGCGGTATAGCATTCGGTGCTTTTTTACATGCCCGATTTGTTTTTCAAGGTTGCTTATCTTTTTACGGATAAGCCTTCGGTCAGTCTCAAGCTGTGATTCACCGGGTCCCCTGGTGCCGATTCCACCACCCAGCCTTTCCAAGTGGCTCCATTGCCCGGCAAGACGTGGCAGCAGATACCGGTGTTGAGCCAGTTCTACCTGAAGCTTCCCTTCGTGGGTATGGGCATGCCTAGCAAAAATATCAAGTATAAGCGCTACGCGGTCAATCACCTTTACCTTCAGCGAGTCCTCGAGATTTTGCTGCTGTAAAGGCGTCAATTCATCGTCGAAGATGGCTACATTGTAATTAATTTTTTCTTTTAAGGCTACAAGTTCTTCCAGCTTGCCCTTGCCAAGATAGTAATTTCTTGTAGGTGTATGTAATTTTTGAATAAGGCGACCGACAACATTAGCCCTGGCAGTAGAAGCTAATCGGGCCAGTTCATCCAGAGATTCATCTGCTGACCAGCCACCGGCATGGCTATCGTCGGGTACAGCTATAAGGAATGCCCTTTCAAGTGAGGATTTTGTGGACAAGGTGGTTTTTGGGATAACTTCCTCCTGTTATGTAAAATTACCTTTTTGATTTAAAGGGTCTTTTAGTATCATGCCAGCGAGCCAGGCGAGACAATCCTTTGACAAGCGCCGCATCAGGTATCGTAAAGGATAGCCGTATATAGCCTTCGCCATGTTTACCATAACCTGCACCCGGGATTACGACGACGCCGACCTGCTCAAGGAGGTCATTTGCAAATTCCATAGAAGTATAGCCTTCGGGTACTTTAGCCCAAATGTAAAGACTCGCTTTAGGTGGTTGAGCTTCAAGTCCCATTTCGGTAAGTCGCTCAAGAATCAAATCGCGGCGTCTCTGGTAAATAGCATTATGCTCGGCAATGCAGTCCTGTGGTCCGCCAAGGGCTTCAATGGCGGCGTATTGAATAGCCTGTGGCACTCCTGAATCCAGGTTTGATTTTATCCTCATCAGGGCGTTTATCATATCAGCATTACCGACAGCCATTCCTATCCGCCAGCCGGTCATATTATAGCTCTTGGAAAGAGAATGGAACTCTACCCCAACCTCTCGTGCGCCATCCGCCTGCAGAAAACTAACCGGTCGGTAGCCATCGAAGGAGACCTCTGAATATGGGCAGTCATGACAGACGGCTATCGAGTGACGGCGGGCAAATTGAACAATCCTGTTAAAGAAATCAATATCGGCGACAGCGCCTGTAGGATTATTGGGGTAGTTTAACCACATTATTTTTGCCTTATTTACTATTTCTTGTGGTATAGCATCAAGATCAGGCAGAAAGTTGTTATCAGCGGTAAGCGGCAGATAGTAAGTTTGACCGCCAGCCAGCATAGTGCTTGTTGAATAGACCGGGTATGCAGGATCAGGTACCAGGGTAATATCCCCGTCATCTATAAAACAAAGGGCGATATGCCCGATACCCTCTTTGGAGCCGATAAGGGGCAACACTTCACTGTCGGGATCAAGGGAAACTCCGAAGCGTTTATAATACCAGTCGGCTATCGCCTGGCGCAGTTCGGGCAGGCCGGCCGTCTCCGGGTAACGGTGATTGGCCGGTTCTTGCGCTGCCTGACATAGCTTATTGATTACATGTTTGGGAGTTGGCAGATCCGGATCACCAATGGCAAAGCTGATAACTTCCTCGCCTTTTGCTTTTTTATCAGCAATCTTCTTTGAAATTTCGACAAAGAGATAAGTTTCCAGGTTTTTCATTCGTTGCGACATTCTCATTTCAATAACCTCATCTTAGATATTCTTAGTCCGGCCATTCTCCACTGAAGACTATTTCAGCAGGACCGCTGAGCAGAACCTCCCCTGCCCCATTCCACTCAACCTCAAGCGTGCCGCCAGGCAGTTTTATTGCCACCGGATTGTCAGTATAGCCCAGCATCTGGCTAATTACAGCTACCGCACAGGCGCCACTACCACAGGCGAGGGTTTCACCAACTCCCCTTTCCCATACCCGCATTTCCATAAGCTTGCGATTGATTACCCTGACTACCTCAAAATTGACACGGTTGGGGAAAAGCGCATTCATTTCAACTGCCGGCCCGATGTGGGATAATTGAAATTCGGCTACCGACTGCTGTTGAAAGTAGACTGCATGTGGATTGCCCATACCAGCGAAGCATAACTTAAGCTCCATTTCACCAATAGAAATCGGATATTCCGTTATAAGTTTTATGTCAAGTAAATTTCCCCTGCCCGGCACTACAGCTACCGGGATTTTGCTGGCATCAAATTCGGGTTTACCCATGCCTACCTGAATCTTCGTTTCATTGCCCGTTCCTGTGAATAGTCTGGCTTTTCTCAAGCCGGCAATAGTCTCTATAGTTACCACGCCGGCCTCTTTATTAATAAATCCCCTATTTACAGCATAACTTACAAGGCACCTGATTCCGTTACCGCAGGCTTCGGCCTCAGAGCCATCGGCATTGAATATATGCATGCCGATGGCTGCAATTTTGGAAGGCACCATAAGTATTAAGCCGTCAGCACCGACGCCAAAGTGCCGCTGACAGATAGCCTTGGCTAGCTTAGGCCATTCTCTTTCTATACCAGCAGCTTCTACAAGTACAAAATCATTGCCTGCACCCTGCATTTTTGTAAAATATAAAATAGCTAATCCCCTTTTATAAATCTATCCACTAGCGCTAAAATCTCGGGTTCTACCCTCTTCTGTACATCAAACCACCTTATTCTATCATCTTTTGGGCTAAACCAGTTATATTGCTGGCGGACAAGGCGGTGGCTTTCGAACTTGATTTGTTGAATTGCCGCTTCAAGAGTCGTTTTGTCTTTAAGAAACTCACCAATCTGCCGGTAACCAATGCTTGACATTGACGGCAGGTCAAGGTTATAGCCCATATTCATTAGCTTTTTAACCTCTTCCGCCAAACCCCGTTCTATCATCCTGTCAATTCTGAAGTCTATCCTATGGTATAGTTCGTTTCTATCCATCATCAGGCCTATGATGAGGGTATTATAGGGTGTTGACTTTTCTGGTTTATGTTGCCTGGGTTGGTTGTTAGTTTTACTTACCTCAAGCGCCCTGATAACACGGCGTATATTATGGCGGTCAACTCTTCTGGCGGCTACGGGATCGCGCATTAAGAGTTCGCGGTATAGCTCTTCACCGCCACCCCTGGCTGCTTTTTCCTCCAGTTTACGTCTCAGTTCCGGGTCAGGTGGTACCTTGGGGATTCCCCAGCCTTCTACTACAGACCATAGATACTGTCCGCTGCCACCAACAAGTAGCGGCAACTTCTGGCGCCGGTAAATATCATCAATAGCTTTACTGGCTAGTTGCTGATATTGTGCCAGACTGAAAAGCTCATCCGGTTTGATTATGTCAATAAGATGATGTGGGACGAGTGAGAGTTCTTGCCTTTCAATCTTAGCAGTGCCGATATCCATGTACTGATATATCTGCCGGCTGTCAGCGCTGACAATCTCACCATCAAGGTTATGGGCTAGATGAAGGGCTAGCTGGCTCTTACCGACGCCGGTGGGTCCAACGATAGCTATTAGGTTGTTCATCTGTTCGTATATAATTAGCTACCAGTAATTTCTGCGATCTGTCTTACAATGCCCGTAAATTGTTCTGCTTTCAGGCTGGCGCCTCCGACAAGCGCGCCGTCTATCTCTGGCTGTCTTATAAATTCGGTAATGTTGTCAGCGGTAACACTGCCGCCATACAAAATTCGTATATTACTGGCAATTTCTTCGCTGTACAGAGAGGCAAGCTTCTGGCGTATAAAGCCTATTGTCTCATTGGCTTGTTTGCCGGTGGCTGACCTGCCGCTGCCTATTGCCCAGATAGGCTCATAGGCTATAACACTTTTATCCAAGCTGTCTAAACCGGCCAAGGCTGATTCCAGCTGGCGGCTTACTATATCCGATGTCCTGCCCGCCTCATTTTCATCAAGCTTCTCGCCGATGCATAAAATAGGTGTTATCTTGAATTTTAGCGCTGTTTTTATCTTTTTATTTATAATTTCATCTGTTTCGTTGAAATACTGCCTTCGTTCTGAATGGCCTATTATGACGAACTGGCATAGACCAGCCAGCATTAAGGGAGATACCTCACCGGTAAAAGCACCCTTTTCCTCAAAGTACATATTCTGGGCGCCCAG
The DNA here is from genome assembly GCA_043819155.1 of Chloroflexota bacterium. Lineage (GTDB taxonomy): Bacteria > Chloroflexota > Dehalococcoidia > Dehalococcoidales. Next base: position 5,557 of record JBDRFC010000019.1, read on the forward strand.
TTTAAGCGAACTACCCCTTATAATTTTCTCCACTGCTGCCAGGGATATAAAAGGTGGGCAGATAATCTTTTCCACGCCATCCATCCGGTCAAGGGTAGCAAGTATTTTGTGAGCCAGTCCAGTCGCTTCGCTGACAGTGGTGTTCATCTTCCAGTTAGCGGCAATAAGCGGTGTTCTCATTATCTTAAGCACCAAATTTATCCAGCTTCAATGCGTTAGCCATTGCCAGCGGCATTATATCGGTTGCCGGTATCCTTCCCAATCCACCATTAATGCAGGCTTTTTCTGAAAAATGGTCCACCCCATCGGGGCGGCAAAACCTGGAATACAGCAGGACAGGCACCGGATGCCAGCTATGCCCCTTTAGCATTGCCGGTGTAGAATGGTCTCCGGCAACAACAATGACGTCGGGTTCAAGGTTTGTCAGGTCTGGCAGTAATCTGTCTATATGCTCCAGTGAGGCGACCTTTCTTTTAAAATCGCCATCCTCGCCGGCGGCATCGGTTTCTTTTATGTGAATAAAGAAGAAGTCGTATTGTTTGAAGTTGTGCTTCAGTGTCAGCAATTCATCTTCTATTGTTTGCCCTGTTTTTAAAATCTCCATGTTGATGGTTTTAGCCAGCCCGCGATACATTGGATAAGTAGCGATGGCTGCCGCATTTAATTTGTAAATATCGGCCATAGCGGGAAACTGCGGTTTCTGTGAAAATCCACGGAGCAAAATCATATTTGCCGGGAGGTGGCCGGCAAGGATTTCTTTTGCCCGGGCTATAAACCGATTGGTAATATCAGCTGTACGACTGGCTTGCTGGCTGAGGGCTACAATATCCCTAGTGGTTACTCCTGTTTGCTGTGGATCGGAATCGCTTATATCGGCACTGAGGCCATCACCTCGGAAGATAACGACCAGCCGGTGCTCTTTAACCGGGCGGATTATGGCTTTAATTCCGTCTATCTCGATTCCGTCAAGCAACTGGCATAGCTTACTGCTATCTTCTGTCGGGATACGGCCTGCGCGGCGGTCGGTAACAAGCCCGTCTTTATCTATAGTGCAGAAATTGCCACGGGCAGCTATATCTTCAGGCTCAAGGTCAAGGTCAATACCCAGAGCTTCGAGTATGCCACGACCGATTTTAAAAATGAGCGGGTCATAACCAAAAAGAGCCAGATGCCCCGGTGCGCTGCCGGGAGTTACCCCGGGACTTATCGGCTCGCTGAGACCGCATATCCCTCTGGCTGCCAGTGCATCAAGGTTGGGGGTATGGGCGGTCTCTAGCTCTGTTTTGCCGGTATCAAAGCCCGGTATGCCGCCAAGCCCATCGATAACAAGCATCACGATTTTACTTGTGGAGGGTCTGGATAATTCTTTCATTAAATCAAGATTACCCATATTTAATAATTACTCTCCGTTTCTATAAATTACCATTAAAGACTGCCCATTGGTTTGATTACTGCCGTTTTATTCAGCAATACCTCAACTCCGGGTAAAGTTTCTCCACTAAGGAATCTAAGCGAGGCGCCACCACCGGTTGATACAAAGGTCATTTTTTCGGCCAGTTTCATTTCGGTTACTATCTCGGCAGTAGAGCCGCCACCGATAATGGTGGTAGCATTCAGGTTGGCTATGATATTTGCCATTGCCCTGGTTCCCTCGCTGAATCTGGCAATCTCATATATACCCATAGGTCCATTCCAGAAGACCGTTCGGCACTTTTCAAGCTCTTTTGTGAATTTACTTATGGTTAGAGCTCCGATATCTACAATGCGTTTATTCCTGGGGATATCTTCTATTAAGATGTTTTTTACTCTGGCACGGTTGCTGATTTTACCGGCGATAAGTACATCATCGGGTAGTACAAGCTGAACACCATTGCTTGATGCCTTTTCTATTAAATCGACAGCGGTATCAACTGAATCGTCAAGCAGTGATAACCCTACATCATAAGATTTAGCCTTCAAAAAGGTGGCTGCCATGCCGCCGCCGATGATAATGGAGTCCACTTTACCCATAATGTTATCCAGCATACCAACCTTGTCACTTACCTTGGCACCGCCAAGGAGTACGCCAAAAGGATGTAACGGATTCTCAAGCACGTTGCCTAAGGCGTTAATCTCCTTTTCCAGTAATAAACCGGATACTGCTGGCAGGTAACGGGTAATACCGACTAGAGAAGCGTGAGAACGATGAGAGGTACCGAAGGCATCGTTAACAAATATATCACCCAGCCGGGCTAGTGCTCTGGCAAATTGGGTACTGCTTTTTTCCTCTTCATCGTAGAAGCGCAGATTTTCCAGAAGAAGAACATCCCCGTTTTTTAAACCGGCCACTTTTTCTTCAACTTCGGGACCAATGCAGTCACTGGTAAGCTCTACTGTCTGTCTCAATATCTGGGATAGGCGCCTGGCAACAACCGCTAAGCTCAATTCATCGACAACTTTCCCCCCGGGTCTCCCCAGATGGGAACATAAAATTACCTTGGCGCCGTTTTCTATAAGGTAATCAATAGTGGGAAGCGTTGCTTTAATGCGGCTGTCGTCTGTGATATCCCCGGTTCTGTAATCCAGTGGGACATTAAAATCAACCCTTACCAAAACCCTTTTGCCATTAACCTCTACATCCCTTACAGTTAGCTTATCCATTTATATCCTTCGCTACGGGCATATATAAGGCATCAGGTGTATTCATACACCTGATGTATGTAATTCGGCTTCTGCTATATTCGGTAAATACTATATCCATATTAATATAATTAATATACTATATCAGGGTTGCCCTTGTCTTTTTTTGAATTTCTGGCTGTGGATTTGATTCAGGTTCCTTTAATAGGATAAGAGTCTGGCGGACTATGCCTTTCGCATCCAGACTATACTTTTCTCGGAGGATAGACTGCGTACCATGCTCAACAAACTCATCCGCTATGCCGATATTCTTTACCCGGATATCACTCAACCCAGATTGTTGCAAAAGGCTGACAACTCTACTGCCGAAGCCGCCACTGATAACGTTCTCCTCTATAGTGACAATATATTTAATCCGGCAGGCAATTTCCGTTATAAGTTTGGAGTCAAGTGGTTTGACGAAGCGACTATTTAAAACCGTAGCCTCGACCCCTATGTTTGATAGTTCCCTGGCGGCTTCAAGGGCAGGTTCTACGGTAACTCCGAGAGCAAGTAGAGCGACATCATCGCCATGTCTTAATATTTCTGCCTTACCTGTAGAGATGGAATGAAACTCTGTATCCATTTCTACCCCGGCGCCGGAACCGCGAGGATATCTTATTGCCATGGGGTGTTTTGCCTCAACTGCTGTATAGAGCAGGTGCTGAAGCTCGTTTTCATCTCTGGGTGCAGATACTATCAGATTCGGAATGATAGAAAGATACGAAAGATCAAAAGCACCCTGGTGCGTTTTTCCATCATCACCGACGATACCACCGCGGTCTAAAGCAAAAACCACCTTTAAATCCTGCAAGCAGACATCGTGGATTATCTGGTCAAAAGCACGCTGCAAGAAGGTGGAATATATTGCTACTACAGGTATATAACCCTGAGTGGCAAGCCCGGCAGCAAAGGTAACGGCATGCTGTTCGCAAATGCCGACATCAAAAACGCGCTTCGGGAACTCTTCCTGGATAATTGAGAGGCAGTTCCCCTCAGGCATAGCCGGCGTAATAACCACTATCTTCTGATTATTACGCATAAGCCGAAGTGTTGTCTGCGCAAAGACATCGCTGTAGGTTGGAACTTGTTTGGAATCGCTTTTCTTGGGGGATACACCGTGAAAGTAAACGGCATCTCCTTCTGCCGGGGCATAACCTTTACCCTTTGTGGTAACAATATGAATAAGAGTTGGTTTACGGTTGTTATCCCTTGCTTGTGTCAGGGCAAGTTGAAGTTGGTTGATATTATGCCCATCAAAAGGACCCATGTAGGCAAAGCCTAATTCCTCCCATAACATTGTGGGCATTATCAATCCTTTAAATCCACTCTTTATCTGTTCACCGACACGCCATAACCTGCTACCCATCGGTAGTGAGCTGAGCACTCGTTTACTCTCTTCGTTTGCCCAGTAGTAACGTCGGTTAAAGCGAACTTTAGTAAGCAGCTTTGAAAGAGCACCTACGGTAGGTGAAATCGACATTCCATTATCGTTTAAAATAACAATTAGCTTGGAACCGAGGCTTGCTACATTATTGAATGCTTCCAGGGCCATGCCACCGGTGATTGCTCCATCACCAATTATGGCAATAACGTGAAAATCGTCTCTGTCAAGGTCTCGAGCTGTTGCCATGCCGAGAGCTGCAGATATCGAGGTGCTGGCATGACCGCTCCCGAAAGGGTCGTGCACACTTTCATCGCGGCTGGTGAAACCGGATAAACCGTCGTATTGCCGTAGCGTACTAAACCGTTGTAACCTGCCGGTTAATAATTTATGTGTATATGACTGATGTCCGACATCCCATACAACCTTATCCTGTGGGCTATTAAATACCCTGTGTAAGGCTATGGTAAGCTCAACTACTCCCAGATTTGAAGCCAGATGCCCGCCATTAAGGGTTACCCTGGTTATCAGTTCCTGCCTGATTTCACTAGCTAATCGCTCAAGTTCCTTTGCCTTTAAAACCTTCAGGTCTGCCGGGCCCTTGATTCTATCTAGTAACCTCGACATTTTAAATCCAATCGAACATACAACTAACTTCTATACTAACAATGCGGAGAGACGGTTGTCAAGCTGGTAACAAGTTAGCTTGACGCTACGGGTAACCATTTGCTACACTGCCCGTAAAGCATCCCGGTATAGACTGCAAAGGAATAATGTGACCCTCGGGGATATTCTTAAGATACTTTTTATTGCCGCTTTGCCAATAGCCGAACTACGCCTGGCAATACCCGGAGCGATAGAATTTTTAGAAACTCCCTGGTATTATGCCTTTCTTATAGCTGCCATCGGCAATATATTACCGGTGCCTTTTATACTATTGTTTTTTGAAGCTGCCACACGGTTGCTGGGCAAGGTAGCTGTTTTTGAACGTTTTTTAAACTGGCTTTTCGAAAGAACCAGGCGTCGCGGTAAGATTATACAGAAATATAAGCGTATCGGGCTTGTTTTGTTTGTGGCTATACCGCTGCCGGTAACCGGTGCCTGGACCGGCTCGCTAGCAGCCGTCCTGTTTGGCATAAAGTTCAAACAAGCTTTTATATCAATATTTATCGGGGTGATTATCGCCGGTGTAATTGTTACCAGCTTATGGATGCTGGTCGGCTTTGCCTTTGGCAGCTTGAATTTCGCCGGCTTATGGTAGCATCGGTGCAACCTGGCTTAAAGATTTAGGTAAATAAAGGTTAAACTATATGGGCTTGACCTTCCCCCTAGCCTGATGTTACATTTTGTATAATAAAACATGTCCCTGTAGCTCAGCTGGATAGAGCGGCTGCCTTCTAAGCAGCGGGTCGTGGGTTCGAATCCCTCCAGGGACGCATCTAGTCACGAAATTACCCTGCTGCCATCCCGACAACTCCCTAAACTATATACTTTTTTAAGGTTGTTATATTATATGTAATTCG
>JBDRFC010000020.1:0-10022 GCA_043819155.1 Chloroflexota bacterium
TAGTAACCGTGGGTCAGCATACTACGGTGAATACGTTCTCGGGCCTTGTACACACCGCCCGTCACGTCATGAAAGTTGGCAACACCTGAAGTCGATGGGCTAACCCGGTTTACCGGGAAGCAGTCGCCGAAGGTGGGGCTGGTGATTGGGACGAAGTCGTAACAAGGTAGCCGTAGCGGAAGCTGCGGCTGGATCACCTCCTTTCTAAGGATAGATTGGGCTTAAATGCCCGCTAACCTAGGTCGGTCTCCGATTTATTCGGAGAACATACCCTACCTTCCGCTATCCAGTTGTTAAGGTATACTTCTAAATGGTTTTAAATGAAACATCAAACTCTGCGTATAATAGCTTATAGCCTTGGGATTTTAGCCTGGTTAATGGTTATAATAGGTATCGGATTTACAATTGTTATAGGCATGGCGGCGGCAACGGTAATAGCCAGGGTGGCTTTTGTGCTGGGGGGTGTTGTTCTAACAGCCATATTCGCCTCATCTTTACTGGCGTGTTCAAAGCTGATTTATCTGTTTATTGATATGGGAGAAGACTTAAACGAAATGAAGGGCATAATAAAAGAGAAAAAGTAATAAATCAGATTAAGGAATATGAATAAACACAGCTGTTTAAGGCTGTGTTTATTATTTGTTGAATATGGTTTCGAAAAGAGCTTGATTATGTGCAGGATTCTGCGTTAAAATAATGCCATAGTGTGGGCCATTAGCTCAGTTGGTTAGAGCACAGTCCTGATAAGACTGGGGTCTCTGGTTCGAGTCCAGAATGGCCCACCACTATAGCTAGAGGTTATTGACAAAACCTCCTGCCTGTGGGTAAAATCAGGGTGATTTTAATATAAAACAGACCACATGATTGTATAAAAGGCGGGCCCGCAAAATGAAAAAATGGTCACCACGATCAAACAAAATATGCCCATCGCGGCATCTCTCCCATCACTTGTTAATGGTCTACTTCTCACCAAACGTACTGAGTGCCAAAGCGCAAGAACAGCCGAGTACTACGAAGGCATCCTGAAAAGGTTCCTGTGGTATACAAAGCAGAACCAATTCCCTGGTGATCCCAGACTACTGAATGAATGGCATATCCGGCAATTCCTTACTTACGTCTCATCAGAGACCAGCCGCTGGGGCATTACCGGTAACGGCTCTGAATCAAGTGCGAGTAGGGCTTCCTACATAACTGTCCACCACTATTACCGAGTCCTATGTATTACAGGGCATAGTTCTATGGCTTCTTGTTACAATGGTCATCACGGGGAATATATGTATTAACCATTTCGCTATGTTGTGTAATCAAGTAACAAAATACTAATCTGTTAGTGAATGTCGGAGAGAATAGTTTAACGCTTTTAATAACGGTTTTTTACGAACCCCTGATGGATATAAAAAAGTATTGATAGACAATGAGTATAGAGTATAATAGAAATACTTGAAGTCTTGGAGTAATCTGGTTTTCTGAGCCATATATCATGAAGGGTTAGTCCATGGATACTGGGCGATGGGGTGGGACTGGAAACGGTATCGCCTCCCGAAGTTGGAAATGGAGAGCAATTATGGAAGAGGGACTATGTATGAGTATGCACATTTACAGGTGTGCGCTTCCTTGTAGCTTTTTAGAATATTTATTTTGGCAATATAGAAAAGCATCCCATAAAGGGGATGCTTTTCTTTTAATATTCAGATAAAGGAGGAGAAATAGATTTATGCAACCGATTAACTTAGTATGGCTGCAAGGACAGGGCTGCACCGGGGATACAGTGGCGTTGATAAGCGCCAGCGAGCCTTCACTGGTTGATGCATTAACCGGTATACTCCCCGAGGTAAGCGAGATAAAACTGGCTTATCATCCCACGGTTATGGCACCTTGGGGGGAAACGGCTCTCAGCGTTCTGGATGACGCCAAAGAGGGTAAATTGGACCCTTTCGTGCTTATCCTTGAGGGGGCGATCCCCAATGAAGAAAGGGCGGCTAAGGAGGGTGGTTACTACTGTGCTGTAGGCGACAAGGGTGGTAAGCTGATAACCGTAAATGAGATATTGATGTCTCTTAAAGATAAGGCTGCTGCCACAGTTGCCGTGGGAACCTGTGCCGCCTTTGGTGGTATCGCCGCCGCCAAACCCAATCCAACAGGAGCCATGAGTTTGTCCGACTTTTTTGGCAAAGACTATAAAAGCACTCTTGGTTTGCCGGTTATAAATGTCTCTGGATGCCCGGCTACCGGTGATAATACCATAAAAACCTTGGCTTATCTGGCCCTGGTGGCACGGGGGGTGCTTACAGAACCACCGCAACTTGATAAACACAACCGGCCAATATTTTTGTATGGTGAGCTTGCCCATCATGTTTGCCCTAGGTGTGGTTATTATGGACATGGGGATTTTTCTTTTGAATTTGGTGAGCCCTACTGTATGGGCTTACTTGGTTGTAAAGGCCCTGTTGCTTACTGTCGGGTACCACGTGATGGATTTGCCGATGGTGCCGGTGGCTGTCCTACAGTAGGCTCAATATGCATCGGCTGTACCGAACCTGGTTTTCCCGATTCTCCTTTCTCGCCGTTCTTCAATAAGGCATCTGCTTGGACAATGTCCCTAGCTGCCACAGCCGATCTGATCGGACATGTTCGTGCTGCATTAACTAGATTGAAAAGAAGGAGTATATAGAAATGGTAAATACAACTACAGAAATAAATATAGAACCGTTAACCCGTATAGAGGGGCATATGGGCATACACGCCGAAGCTGATCTGGAAGCCGGCAAGTATGTAGATGCCCATTGCTACGCCACTATGTTTCGCGGGCTTGAAGAGATTCTAAAGGGGCGGGAGCCGGCAGATGCCATCTGGCTGACGCAGCGTACCTGCGGTGTCTGCCCAACGCCACATGCCACCGCTTCGGTGATTGCCGTGGATATGGCATATAACGCACCGCCACCGCCATTTGCCATCGGCATCAGGAACCTTATAGAGATGTCTGAGGAGACTTATGATGGCGCCCTTGGCTGCGGTATCCTTGAGGGCCCGGATTACTCCGAGGCAATTACAGCCAAAATGAACCCGGATATCATGAAAAAGGCTAACGATACCAATGCCCCAAGTGCCGAAGCTCACGGCTATGCTACCATCGGCGATATTATGCGCGCGCTGGACCCGGTAACCGGCAGCCTGTGGCTCAAATGCCTGAATGCCTCCAAGGTGGGTATCAAGATGCTTTCGCTGCTGGGTGGTAAACACCCGCATATCCAGACATTCATACCCGGCGGTGTAGCCAAGACGGTCAGCATGGAAGAGCTGGAGAGATTCTATGCCATGCTGGCTCAGGAAGTCGCCTTTACAAAAGAGCTGGTGCCGATATTCGATGACCTGCTGAACTTTTTAGCCGCAGAAGGCATGGATAAGGTAGGTTGCACACCTGTAAATCTGCTGAGTCACGGTATGTACGACGACCCTCTTGCCTATGATGCCAATTACAACAATATGAGCAGTTGGGCAGAAAAAAGGGCCATAACACCAGGAGTAATCATAGATGGCAAACTTATAACCAACGACCTGGTAGAGATTAACGTCGGCATTAACGAGTTTGTTACTCACTCTTATTACGAAGAAACAAAGAGCGCTTCGATAGTCAGCGACCCGCTGGGTAATAAATTAGACAAGAACCACCCCTGGAATGAAGAAACACCGCCGAAACCGGGCAAGGAAAAAGACTGGGAAAACAAGTATACCTGGGCAAAAACACCCCGATGGCATGTTGGAAGAAAAGAGTTGACGGCGAAACGCATGTCCTGGAGGCGGGACCGGTAGCCCGTATGTGGATAAATGCCGTATCTAAGAAGGTGCCCGAATCCACCGGCAATAGCGTCAGGTTTACCCTGCCGGCCGGAGCCGTCGCCGGTTACAGGGTGCCCGGGGAAGTAACCATGGAATGGAAAATCCCGAAAACCATAAATGTCCTGGAAAGGATAAGGGCACGGGCTTATTTCCATGCCCTTTCAGCCTGCATGGCATACAAGCAGTTCCTCCAGGCGGTAGACCTGGTAAACAAGGGGCAGACCAAGGTATGGAATAAATACAAGAGGCCCAAGAACGGTATGGGCGTCGGTATGACCGAGGCAATGCGGGGCGCTCTGGGCCACTGGGTGGTGATGCGCAACGGCAAGATTAGCCGCTACCAGATAATAACCCCTACTGCCTGGAACGTTTCGCCGCGTGACCATCTGGACCGGCCGGGGCCATACGAGCAGGCAATTATAGATACGCCGATTACCGAGCCTTTTAATAACGGCAAACTGGATGGAATAGACGTGGTGCGCACCATTCGCAGCTTCGACCCCTGTCTTGCCTGTACGGTACAGGTCTTCAGGCCTGACGGTGAGAAGATGGCGGTTCAGGAGATGGAGCACCTACATGTCGACCAGATTTGCCATAAACACGAAAAGGCGCATGAGCATTAGGATAGCGGTCAGGACTTTTTAACTTGTCTGCAATACTAATCTGTGGCCTGGGAAATACCTTAAAAAGGGATGATGGGCTTGGCCCCCGTGTTATAAGCGAGTTGGAAAAAAGGACGCTGCCGAAGGGCGTCTGCCTGGCAGACTTTGGTATATCGGGATTCAAGTGCGCCCTTGAGATAGGCGACTATAAAAAGGTTATCTTTGTCGACGCCGTTCAAATGGAAAAGAAACCCGGACAGGTATACAGGCTATACCTGTCGCAGCAGGATTTATTGCAAAGCCCTTCCCTGAGTGACTTTAGTGTCAGCCTGCACGAAAGCAACCTTGAGAGAATAATGGCTACGGCATCCCTTCTGAACAGATGCCCGAATGAAATTGTAATCATTGGTTGTGAGCCCGCTGATACCGGTTTTGGCGTGGGTTTGTCTCATGAAGCAGAGCAGTCTTTAGACCAGATTATAGAGCTGGTTCTGGCCGAAGTTCAATAAAAAATAGCAACATTACAGGGTTGAAAAGCGGCGTTATACGTTATAATGATATTATGCAGGGACTAACAGGGACAATTCAGAGCCTTAAAATAAGCGTTATCGGCGTTGTTCAGGGCGTTGGCTTCCGCCCTTTTGTTTACCGGATTGCGAAGGAAAATGCCCTGAATGGCTGGGTGCGCAACACCTCCGGCAGCGTGGAAATAGTAGTCGAAGGCAAAGAGGAAGACCTGAATACCTTTCTCCACAGCCTTAAAACCGAAGCGCCGCCGATATGTCACATAGAGGATATAAAAACCAGACGCCAGGCGGCAGCCGGTTATACCGGTTTCTCTATAAAAACAAGCCGTTCATATGAAGGCAGATACCAGCTTATTTCGCCGGATATTGCTACCTGTCCACAGTGCCTGGCGGAAATAATGGGCCCTGCCGACCGACGCTACCGCTATCCGTTTACCAACTGCACAAACTGCGGCCCGCGCTTTACTATTATAAAAGATATCCCCTATGACCGCCCGCGCACCACTATGGCCGAATTCAAGATGTGTCCGCAGTGCCGGCGGGAATACGACGACCCCTCGGACCGGCGTTTTCACGCCCAACCCAATGCCTGTGCGGTCTGCGGTCCTCAATTGGAAATGGTAGATAAGCAGGGAAAAATGGTTGCCGCTGGGAATGAAGCCCTGAAGACAGCAGTCGAAAAGTTATTTAAAGGAAGCATCCTGGCAATAAAGGGGCTGGGTGGTTTTCTGTTCGCCTGCGATGCCACCAGCGACGAAGCCGTAGCTTTACTGCGAAAAAGAAAACACAGAGCCGCCAAACCGCTGGCGGTTATGTTTGAGGATATTGAGCAAGCCCGGCGACATTGCCGGATTACGCCAGAAGAGGAAGATTTGCTACTGTCTTCACCCAGCCCTATCGTACTGGTGAGGTGGCTGGAAAATCCTAATATGTCTTCGCTGGTGGCGCCGGGACTCAAGTATCAGGGGATAATGCTGCCCTATACACCCCTACACCACCTATTATTAAAAGATGTCGCCATACCACTGGTGATGACCAGCGGCAATATCAGCGAGGAGCCGATAGTTTGTGACAACGATGAAGCCCTGCAAACACTGGAAGGAATCGCCGATTATTTCCTGATGCATAACCGCGATATCTATGCCCGTTATGACGACAGCGTGGTGATGGCAGGGGACGAAACGCAGATTATCCGGCGGGCGCGGGGCTATGCCCCCTCTCCTATCCACTTGCCTTTTAAGTCAAAACAGATACTGGCCTGCGGAGGTGAGCTCAAAAACACCTTCTGCCTGGTGCAGGGTGATTATGTCTTTGTAAGCCAGCACATCGCCGATATGGAAAACCTGGAATCGCTGGAACATTATAAAAACACGATAGAGCTATATAAAAAGCTTTTCAGCGTCAAGCCGCAGATAATTGCCCACGACCTGCACCCGGACTATATGACGACCGACTATGCCAGGGAATTGGCAGAAGCCGACTCGCAACTTTCTATCTGTGCAGTGCAGCACCACCATGCCCATATAGTTAGTTGTATGGTTGAAAACGGTGTTACCCAGCCGGTAATCGGGGTGGCTTTCGACGGCACCGGCTACGGCATTGACGGACAGATATGGGGCGGTGAATTCCTGCTGGCCGATTACAGGGGCTTCCAGCGGCTGGGACAGCTGCAATATATGCCCTTGCCCGGCGGCGATGCGGCTATAAAGAAGCCCTATCGTATAGCCATAAGCTATATTTACTCACTTCTCGGGAAAGCCGCTCTTAAAAGACAGGCATTTATAAGCGCTATAGACGATGTTGAGATTGAAACTATTATAAAGCAGCTAGACAGGCAGTTAAACGCGCCACTGACCTCAAGCTGCGGCAGGTTGTTTGACGCCGTTTCCGCCCTTATAGGTATAATGGGAGAGATAAAATATGAAGCCCAGGCGGCCATTGAGCTGGAAATGGTGGCTACCGATGCTGGCTCTGATGACAACCGAAGTTATCCCTTTTCGGTTGTAAAAGATAAGGGGAGATATATTATAGGTTTTGGCAACACACTAGCGGCAATAATTTCTGATTTGGAAAAGGGCGTAAACCAGCCTGTAATCGCCGCTAGATTTCACCGAACAATAGCGCAGATGACAGCTGACGTCTGTCGTTGTATAGCAGATGAAACGTCTGTTTCCAGGATAGCCCTGAGCGGTGGCGTATTTCAGAATCGGTTGTTATTAAAACTGACTCTGGATGCACTGAACAGGGCGAGGCTGGATGTCATCACCCACCGCCAGCTGCCTACCAACGATGGCTGTATTTCTTTGGGGCAGGCGGTAATCGCTAACTTTATGACGGAGGAACAAAATGTGTCTAGCTGTACCGGCACTAGTTAAAAAAATGGAGGGAACGCGGGCAGAGGTGGACATGGACGGCATCAGCCGCTATATAAGCACCTACCTGACGCCCGAAGCCGTCGTCGGCGATTACGTGTTGCTGCACGCCGGCTTTTCAATAAAGGTTATAGACCAGAACGAAGCCGAGGAAACGCTTGCACTTTTGAGGCAGATAAATGAAGTTAACAGAAGATTTTCGCAATCCTGAACTGGCAGCGGCGCTGGTTGAAAGTATAAACAGGAAGTCGAAAAAACCTGTCAGGCTGATGGAGTTCTGCGGCAGCCATACGATGGCTATCTTCAAGTTCGGTATTCGGCAAATTGTACCGCCGACGGTAGAGATGCTCTCCGGGCCCGGTTGTCCAGTCTGCGTTAGCGCTAACGCAGATATAGATAAAGCTATTGCCATGGCCAAATTGCCGGGGATTATCCTGTGTACCTTTGGTGACATGCTAAAGGTGCCCGGTTCCGATGGCAGCCTGCAGCAGGCCAGGGCCGAGGGCGGTGATGTACGCGTCGTCTATTCAACTATGGATGCCATGGAGATATGCCGCCGTAATCCCGAAAAAGAGGTTATCTTTCTGGGCGTTGGTTTCGAGACGACCGCCCCCGGCATAGCCGCCTCCGTAATGCTGGCGGCTGACGAAGGCATAAAAAACTATAGCCTCTTCTGCCTGGCAAAGTTGTGCCCGCCGGTAATGAAGGCACTGCTGGATGCGGGCGAGGTGGAACTGGACGGCATTATATGCCCGGGGCATGTAAGTGCTATTATCGGCTCACAGTCCTATGATTTTATCCCGCGTGATTACGGCATCGCCTGCGTTGTTGCCGGCTTCGAGCCGCTGGATGTATTGCAGGCGACCGATATGCTCATCACACAGATAGAAGCCGGCAGACCGACGGTGGAAATAGCCTACCGCCGCGGCGTCGACCGGCAGGGCAATATAAGAGCCCAGGAGCTTATGCAGCGGGTATTTGAAATCCGTCCAGCCATATGGCGGGGGATCGGTGAAGTAGCCGGCAGTGGGCTTAAGCTGGCTGGAAAATACAGCCGGTATGACGCCGAAATAAAGCACCCAGTGAAAACCTGTAAAACGCGTGAGCCTGAAGGCTGTCTATGCGGTTATGTGCTGCGGGGTACAAAGAAACCAACGGACTGCGCCCTTTTCCGCGGGGTGTGCACCCCGGATAAACCGGTGGGTCCGTGTATGGTATCCAACGAGGGTGCCTGTTCCACTTACTACCTGTATGGAGATGAAAATGACGGATAGAATACTGCTGGCGCACGGCAGCGGCGGCAAGCTTAGCCACGAATTGATAGATAATAAATTGCTGGCAAAGCTGAGTAATAGGTATCTGGAAAAAATGGATGATTCGGCGGTGCTGCAACTGGACGGGCGGATAGCCTTTACCACCGACAGCTACGTGGTAAGCCCCCTCTTTTTCCCGGGCGGTGATATCGGCAAACTGGCGGTTTGCGGGACCGTAAACGACCTGGCAATGAGCGGCGCCACCCCCCTGTTCATAAGCCTTTCTTTGATAATAGAAGAAGGCTTCCCGCTAAATGATTTGGAAAAGATAATTGATTCAATAGAGAAGACAGCCGGAGAAGCCGGCGTGCAGATAGTTACCGGCGATACCAAGGTAGTCAATAAGGGCAATGCGGACAAACTGTTTATAAATACATCGGGTATAGGCGTTTTAGCCGAAGGGATTGACATATCCGGCTCGCGGGCAGAGACGGGCGACGTAATTATCCTCAGTGGCAGTATTGGTGAGCATGGCATAACCATTATGAGCCAGCGGGAGGGACTTAAGTTTAGCAGCCGGCTACAAAGCGATTGCGCCCCGCTGAACGGGCTGGTAGCAGATATGCTGGAGGTCTGCAGGGATATTCACTGCATGCGCGATCCCACCCGCGGCGGGCTGGCGACAACCCTCAACGAGTTTGCCGCCCAATCCAACGCAGGAATTATAGTGGATGAAAAAGCCATACTAGTAATCCCTCCCGTTCTGGCGATGTGCGAGATGCTGGGGCTGGACCCGTTATACGTTGCCAGTGAAGGCAGGCTGGTGGCTGTCGTGCCTTATGCTTCGGCTGATGCGTTGCTGAGCAAGATGAGGCAGCATAAATACGGAGCCGAATCCACCGTTATCGGTAGGGTGGTTGTTGACCATCCGAGAACGGTGGTTATGAAAACAGAACTAGGCACATCGCGCATAATAAGGATGCTTAGCGGTGACCTGCTGCCCAGGATATGCTAGTTATAGCAGCCCTACCGGGTAATGCTTATCTCCAGGCTGTCTATCTTGTCTACACCTTTTTAAAGAAGATACAATACCGATAACCATATTTCTAACAAGATCATTTACGAATGTATTACGTTGAATCTCGTTGTTATCTACGGTTATGTCAACAATATCTCCGTCCATCTCCAGCCGGAAGTCATAGTGCAGGTGAGGTGCATTATGTTTCTGTAACACGAAGCGTTGTTTTGTGTAACTATATTACATTGAACAGTCCGTTGCTATTTTGGAATACATTTCGCTTGTATATTATTTCTGAAGCTAACAGATGGATTTGGGGTTAAGTAAGAGGTAAGATGAGGCTGACGGGTTCCGGTGAGGTGTACTTTTCGCTGGGGAGCCTAAAGCTGCCCCGCCGTTCAGATTGCCTGCCG